>CAZTDB010000183.1:0-5571 GCA_964612385.1 uncultured Ignavibacteriaceae bacterium | reverse complement strand
TCTTCAATGATAGGTTTGCTTTGTATTTCGTTTTCCATGACTAAAATTAAAGAAAATAAAATAAATTTTGAAATCTAATATCGCCGCTCTATCAGCATATAATGGAGTTTACTTAATTATTAAAGATTATGAATTGATGTTCTTATATTCTTACTGTAGTTTGATTTTCTATAACCCTATGTTTATATTTTTCACACAAAATTCAATAATTAACGGAGGAAATGAATGAAAATAGCAGTATGTATCAGCCATGTTCCGGACACTGCTACAAAGATAAAGATTGCCGATGATGCTAAAACTATCGACCCGAACGGTGTAACTTATATTATAAATCCTTATGACGAATTCGCTGTTGAGGAAGCCTTGAAGACTAAAGAAAAATTTGGCGGTGAAGTAACAGTTCTTAGTGTAGGCAGCGAAAGTAATAAAGAATCAATAAAAAAAGCATTAGCAATGGGAGTTGACCGTGCCGTGTTACTTAAGGATGATAATCCAAGAGATTCATTGGGAATTGCAAAAGCTCTTGCAGAAGAAATAAAAAATGAGCAGTATAAAATCGTATTTTTCGGAAAACAATCGGTAGATTACGATAACTCAATCACAGGTCAGCTTACAGCCGAACTGCTCGGTTATTCTTGTGTCTCTGTTGTCGTCAGTATGAAAATTGAAGGTGACAAAGTAATAGCAGAGCGTGAAATTGAAGGGGGACGTGAAGTTATTGAAACCCGGCTTCCTGTTGTAATAACGGCACAAAAAGGATTGAATGAACCAAGATATGCATCTCTTAAAGGGATAATGGCTGCTAAGAAAAAAGTTATCGAAGAAAAACCGGCGGCGGGCACAGAACCTACTGTTGAAATTTTGAAAATGTATACACCTCCGGCAAAACAACCCGGAAGAATTTTAGGAACTGACTCTTCAGTGGTGCCGGAATTAGTCCGGCTGTTGCGTGAAGAAGCAAAAGTTATATAAAGGAACTCAATAAAATGTCGAAAAAGATACTTGCGGTTATTGAACAAAGAGAAGGAAAGATTAAGAAATCGTCACTCGAAGTTGTATCAACTGCATCTAAATTAGCATCGGACTTAAGCTGTGATGTTGAAGCAATTATTATCGGAAACGAAGTAAAAAATTTAAATCAAATTGATTTATACGGAATATCAAACATCTATCATTACAAAAATGAAGCGCTGAAAAATTATTCTGCCTCTGCTTACCGTGATATAATTGTAAATCATGCTAAAACAAATGAAGCAGACATGCTTTTATTTTCAAATACGGCTTTCGGAAAGGATTTAGCACCGCTTGTTGCGGTTAGATTAAATGCCGGTTGTTTAGTAGATTTAATTAAGCTCGAATGTTCTAACGGAGAATTAATAGGCACTAGACCTATCTATGCTGGAAAAGCTTTAATTGACGTAAAGTTAAAAACAGATGTTAAGGTAATTACATTGCGCCCGAATGTTTTTAAAGCAGTTCAAACTGAAAATAAAAACGAACTTAATCTAAAAACTATTGAAGCAGACCAATTAGACCTTACTAATAAGGCGATAGAATTCAAAAAATCCGAAGGAATATTAGATGTAGCAGAAGCAGATATAATCGTCTCGGGCGGCAGAGGAATGAAGGGTCCGGAAAATTTTCATTTGCTCGAAGAGCTTGCCGAAACATTGGGTGCAGCAGTCGGTGCTTCACGTGCGGTTGTAGATGCAGGCTGGCGTTCGCATGGTGAGCAGGTAGGTCAAACAGGTAAAACAGTTTCACCTTCTTTATATATTGCATGCGGCATCTCAGGTGCAATTCAGCACCTTGCAGGCATGTCGTCTTCGAAGTATATTGTAGCCATCAATAAAGACAAGGATGCACCAATATTTTCTATTGCAGATTACGGAATTGCAGGAGACATTTTTGAAATACTGCCTGCACTAACAGCAGAAATTAAGAAGCTTAAATCATAAGCAGATTGGAGTTTTAATTGCATAAAGTTCAGTGTGAAATATTAGGTCTTTCCTCCAGTCCTTCAACGGGAGGAGCATACGCATTAATTTTGAAAGAAATAAACGGAAACAGAAGACTTCCGATAATTATCGGCGCTTTCGAAGCGCAGGCTATTGCGTTAGAAATTGAAGGGATTAAACCACCGCGCCCTCTAACTCACGATCTTTTAAAACATGTTATCGATAATCTCGGTGCCGTTGTTGTAGAGATTGTGATCGATGAGCTGCGGGAGAATACCTTTTATGCAAAGATTGTTTTCGAAGTTGCCGGATTAACTAACGAAATTGACGCCAGACCGAGCGATGCCATTGCAATAGCTGTAAGAGGACAGGCACCTATTTACGTAGCTGAAACGGTTATGGGTTCGGCTTCTTTTGTTCCGTCAGAAGAAGAAAGAGAACCTCATGAAACTTCAGAAAAACCTCACGATCAAAGAAAAATTCCCAAAACTAAGGAAGCTAAGATTGCTGCATTACAGGATCAATTAAGGGAAGCTATTGAAGCCGAGGAATATGAGCGAGCTGCTAAAATACGGGATGACATAAAAAAGCTTACAAGCAGTAATTGAGGCTAAGTAAATATATCCTTACCAATTGTGCACTCAAGGCATTTATTCCGCGAACAAAAATTTCTAAACAATTCAATCATCCCCTGGTAAAGAATGCTTCGCTTCCATGCGTTGTTAAGCGATAGTGTGGAAGCAACTTCATCGACCAAATTATTCTCACTTATTTGATAGTAGTTTGTGTACAATCTCACTATCTTTTTAGCAAGATGGGGTCTCTTAAATATTTCGAAATAAACAGATAACACCGGCAGAATTACGTTCACTAAAATTTCATCTGCCCGGGATACACCGATAAAGTAATTTATATTAACTTTAGACGGCTGATCGAAAACGTAATGATGCTTCCAAAATCCCTCACCCTTAACAATCAACATTGAACGTAGTTTATTCTCTAATTTTTTGGGGACATTAATTGTTTCCATCGTTTTAATAATATCTGAGATTAAATCGCTCTTTAATATTCTTGTAAGAAGTCTCGCGCCTCCGGCGATTCTGACAGTAGGAAAATTTTGTGGTCGCAGCTTAAAGAAATGCCATTGAGCGGCATTAAATGTTCTGCCGTCGTAATTACCCTTTATTTCGCTCCATAATTCCGCCAGCTTTTTTGTATATGCCGAGGTTTCTTCATCGGGGAGTTCATGAACATCCGGCATTAAGTTGCTTATGTTGAATAAAGCCGCTTCGCAATATGCGGTAAAATCTTCTTTATCAAGAAATGCTTTTAAGAACCGGATATTACAAGCCTCTGATAAGCGCTGCATAATGTCTTTATTTTTTGAATAACCCAGCGCTTCAAATATCGATTCGTAAATAAGCTGCTGCCAAATCTCGCGTTTGCTGAAGTCCGATGGTTTGAACTCCCTTCTATGAAATGCCTCATCCAGATCGTACCGAATAACCGGTTCTTTTAGACTTAGTTCATTTATATAAGTTATTTCCTTAAGCCTCTCGAGCATTTTTACTGTTTTTTTTCTAAATCTCTCCATGCCTAAATCATACACGAAATCTAACTTCACCTTTTCTTCTATAAGCTGATTAAGCTCGCTGCACGGCATTTTATTTATACGTTGTTTTGACTCGCTTGTTATTGCCTGCTGTATAACTTTTCTTACATCTCTGGTTAAAAATTCGCTGAGTGCAACTGATTGTACCTTTCTCCCTTCCTGTGTAAAAACAAAACCCTGTGAAGAATTATTATTTAAAGCGGCATGCAGAATTACCTTATTATATTTCTTGTTTATCGAGTGTCCGTGAGTCTTCCAATCGGATTGATAGCAGTCAATCTCTACATCACCGCAATAAGTGATGTAGCCTATCTTAATGCGCGCATTTCTAAAGTCAGGTCCGCCTAACTCCTTATTTTCACTGCCGGCATCAATAACCTGGATCGTTTGTCCGTCTTTAGTTTTTAAATCTTTTATGAACTCCTGCTTTTTCCAAATTTCGTATAAATATTTCTCGTGTACTTTAATGTTCTTTTCCATCTCACTCTTTCCTTCCATTACAAATAACGATTGAAAAGAATGAAAGCGACCTTCTGTTACCTATGCGGTAAAACAGCTCAATTAAATTTTCTTTCTGATTCAAGCGAACGTTTTTGAATGAATAGGTTCCGGGAGGAATCTGGTAATACATATCGATTTTTTTTCGGTTGAGGAATAAAAACAAATCCGCTCTTTTTAGCTCTATGGGAACTTCTACTGTAATATTAATGCGGTTGGTGTCAACGTAGGCGGTGTCTTGAAGGTTAATAAATTTAAGAATCGGAAGAGAGGTATCAACCCTTAATGACTGTAACTCATAAATTTCCGGGAATAGAGCCTGAGCCGGTTCGTCGTTCAGTTCAGGTGCTGTTTTATTGTTAAGACTTTTTTGGTCTTTTAGCTGCATCCCTTCCCCAAATCGTTTATTGTTCTCATTAATGTTGATAAAAATTACGAATATTAGGATTAAGAGTAAAACCGCTGTTAGATATTTTTTCAACTCAATTTAATTTGTGTAATGGCTCTATTAGTTCGCAATAATTCTTTTAGTGCAGAATCCGCATAATTATCGGAAGAATCTGAATAAATTATGCTGCGGCTTATATTAATAATAAAATCAAATTTATTGACGACTTTAAAAATTTTTACCACATCTTCAATCTTTCCGCCTTGTGCACCAACTCCCGGAAGCAAAATAGGAATATCTTGAAGCAAACGGAGGTTTTCCTTAAGCTCGCTTGTGTTAGTGGCACCAAATACGGCACCGCAGTTTCCTGCTGTGTTCCACAAGGTAATTTTTTTCAGAACGTTTTGATAAAGAAACTCGCCGCCGGTAAGAATTAATTTTTGAAAATCTTCTGACGAAGGATTTGAAGTTAAAGCAAGAATAAAGTTAAGCTTCTCTTTAAATTGAAAGAAAGGCTGCAGCGAATCATATCCCATATACGGATTAAGTGTTACAGCATCAAACTTGAAATAATCGAAAATTGATGCGGCATACATCGCAGATGTATTCCCGATATCTCCCCTTTTTGCATCTCCAATAATTAAATTTGCCGGAGGAATTGCTTCAATAGTTCTTTTAAGTAAATCCATTCCACTTGAACCATGCTTCTCATAAAAAGCGAAGTTCAATTTATATGCCGCCGCATCGTAACAAGTAGTTTCAATTATTCGCCGGTTGAATTCATAGATCGGATCATCGAATTGTTTTAATGATTTGGGTATTTTATTCAAATCTGTATCAAGACCGATGCAGACATGCTTATTTTCCCCGGTACGCTGTATAAGTTTTTCGAAGGCTGTCATATTAAATAATATTTTCTATAAAATCACTGACATGATTTTAAAAAATTAGGGTCTATGTCGATCATAGTGGGTAGTTAAACTAAAACACGTATTCGATATAGTAAACTTCATTATAACGTGAGTTGAAAAATTACCTTCAGCTTAAGTAATAAGGTGTAATTTTCTTTCTCTCACTTACCGTTCGCTTCAGCGAACGGATGAACTAGCCCACAA
>CAZTDB010000182.1:0-5645 GCA_964612385.1 uncultured Ignavibacteriaceae bacterium | reverse complement strand
AAATATGATTACCGGTGCTGCTCAGATGGACGGTGCAATTTTAGTAGTTGCAGCAACTGACGGACCGATGCCTCAAACAAGAGAACACATACTTCTTGCCCGTCAGGTTGGTGTTCCAAAAATTGTTGTATTCGTAAATAAAATAGACATGGTTGATGATCCGGAATTAATCGAGCTGGTTGAAGTAGAGCTTAGGGATTTGTTAACTACTTATGAATTCCCTGGTGACGAAATCCCGATCATCAAAGGTTCAGCTTTACAAGCACTCGAAGCCGGTGCATCAAATGCTGATTTAAGCGATCCAAGGTATGACTGTGTTTGGGAGCTTATGAATGCAGTTGACAGCTACATCCCGATTCCGCAAAGAGATGTTGATAAGCCTTTCCTTATGCCGGTTGAAGACGTCTTTTCAATTACCGGGCGTGGTACAGTTGCTACAGGCAGAGTCGAGAGAGGTCAGGTTAAAATTGGCGAGGAAGTTGAACTAATCGGTTTAGGCGTTCATAAGAAAACTGTTGTTACGGGTATAGAAATGTTTAGAAAAGAATTAGACTCTGCAATGGCAGGTGATAACGCTGGTATTTTATTGCGCGGTATCGATAAAAAAGAAATTGAACGTGGAATGGTTTTAGCCAAAACAAGTTCAATAACTCCGCATAAGAAATTTGAAGGCGAGGTTTACATCCTTTCAAAAGAAGAAGGTGGTCGTCATACTCCATTCTTTAATGGATATCGTCCTCAATTCTATTTTAGAACGACAGACGTAACCGGTGTTGCCACATTACCTGAAGGTACCGAAATGGTTATGCCCGGTGATAAAGTTAATCTAAGAGTTGAACTAATTTCTGAAATAGCTATGGAAGAAGGCTTGCGCTTTGCTATCCGCGAAGGCGGTAGAACTGTTGGAGCAGGTCTAGTTACAAAAATTATTGAATAAAGAATAACAACTCATAAAAAGGGAGTGCAAACTCCCTTTTTGTATGTTTAATTAAAAGGAGAGTAATTAAGTGCCCGGTCAAAAGATTAGAATTAAGCTAAAATCTTACGATCATATATTAATTGATAAATCAACCGAAAAGATTATCAAAACAGTAAGAAGTACTGGCGCTGTTGTATCCGGTCCAATTCCGCTTCCAACTAAGCGGACTGTTTATACAGTGCTCAGATCGCCCCATGTTGATAAGAAATCAAGAGAGCAGTTTGAGACTAGGGCACATAAACGAATTATTGATATACACAATTCAAATAATAAAACCGTCGATTCACTAAGCAAATTAGATATTCCGGCGGGTGTTGATATTGAGATTAAGCTCTAAGGAAAACGGGAGTGCAGATGTCTGGCATAATTGGTAGAAAAATTGGTATGACAAGCGTCTTTAATTCTGATGGCGAGCTTGTACCGGTTACTGTTATTAAAGCAGGTCCATGCAGAATTATAAAGGTTTGTACTATTGAAAAAGATGGGTACAATGCATTGCAGCTTGGATTCGGAGATAAAAAAGCATCAAGAGTGAGCAAACCGGTTGCAGGGCAATTCAAAAAAAATAATTTGTCTTTTTCTACAGTTCTGAGAGAATTTAAATTTTCGCAGGTTGAAGAATATAAAGTCGGCGCTGAATTAAAAACTGATATTTTTTCTGAAGGAGAAAGAATTAAAGTTCGAGCTAAAACTAAAGGTAAAGGTTTTCAGGGAGTAATGAAGAGACATGGTTTTGGCGGAGTTGGTGGAACAACGCACGGTCAAAGCGATAGATTAAGAGCTCCCGGTTCAATTGGTGCAAGTTCGTACCCTTCAAGGGTATTTAAGGGACAAAGAATGGCTGGAAGAAAAGGATATGAAAACGTTACAGTTTCTAATCTTCAAGTTGTGAAAATTTTTCCCGATGAAAATTTAATACTCGTGAAAGGCGCCGTTCCCGGTCCTATTAACTCTATTGTTGAATTGATTAAGAAGTAAGCTGGTAAAAAAATGGAATTGGAAATAATTAAAATAGATGGTTCATCAACCGGAAGAAAACTTGAGCTTTCCGATAGCGTCTTTGGAATAGAGCCAAATGACCATGCTATCTACTTGACGGTGAAAGCTTATTTGGCAAACCAAAGACAAGGAACTCACAAAGCCAAGGAAAGGTCTGAGGTTCGTGGTGGCGGAAAGAAACCATGGAAGCAAAAGGGAAGAGGCGGTGCACGTGCCGGTACAATAAGATCTCCCCTGTGGGTCGGTGGCGGTTCAATTTTTGGACCTAAACCCCGTGATTATAGACAGGATCTTCCTAAAAAAGTTAAAAGACTTGCAAGAAAGTCAGCTTTAAGTTATAAAGCAAAAGAAGATCAGATCATTATCGTGGAAGATTTTAATTTCGAAGAACCCAAAACAAAAGACTTCGATTCGTTTCTTAAAGCATTAAATGTTGATGGAAAAAAAGTTTTGCTTTTAACCGGTCAAACACAGAATTCTGTTTTCAGGTCAGGAAGGAATATACCAAAGGTTAAAATCCTTGAAGCAGCCAGCGCTTCAACTTATGATATATTGAATAATCAAATCCTCATAATGCAGGAAAGTGCAGTTGAAGTGGTAACAAAAACATTCGGTGAAGGGATAGAGGTGGTTAATTAATATGCACAATATTTTAATCAAGCCATTGATAACGGAAAAAATAACAAATATTCCGAAGGAGCAGAATAAGTACGGATTTATCGTTAATCCCAAAGCAAATAAAATTGAAATTGCAAAAGCTGTCGAACAAAAGTTTAATGTTCATGTTGTAGATGTTAAGACTATTAACCATCGGGGTAAAACCAAAACACAATTTAGACGCAGCGGCAGATTTGTAGGAAAAACTCCTAAGTATAAAAAAGCAATCATCACTCTGAAGCAGGATGAAACAATAGAACTTTTTGAGCAAGTATAGATTGAAGATAAGGTAATCAAATGGCTATAAAAAAATTAAAACCCGTAACCCCGGGTACAAGATTTAAATCGGTTTCAAGCTTTGAAGAAATTACTAAAAAAACCCCCGAAAAGTCGCTTACAGTTGCTCTAAAAAAATCGGGTGGTCGTAATAACCTCGGAAGAATTACAACCAGATTTATAGGTGGAGGACACAAAAGACGATACCGGATTATTGATTTTAAAAGAGATAAGCACGGAATACCGGCTAAAGTGTTTTCAATCGAATACGATCCTAACAGAAGTGCGCACATCGCTTTACTTCACTACGCCGATGGTGAGAAAAGATATATTATTGCTCCCGATGCACTTAAGGTAGGTGACAAGGTTATGGCTGGTTCCGGAAGCGATATAAGTGTCGGCAATGCATTACCCTTAAGTGAAATGCCTCTGGGAAGTTTTGTACACAACGTGGAATTGAAACCCGGTAAAGGCGGACAGTTAGGTCGGAGTGCCGGTTGTGCAATTCAATTAATGGCAAAAGAAGGTAAGCATGCTCAATTAAAAATGCCTTCAGGTGAAGTAAGATTAGTGCGCGTTGAGTGCATGGCAACTTACGGTGTTGTTAGTAATGCCGAGCAGGAAAATATCAGCCTGGGAAAAGCAGGCAGAAGCAGATGGTTAGGGAGAAGACCCCATGTCCGCGGAGTTGCAATGAATCCCGTCGATCATCCAATGGGTGGAGGCGAAGGCAAAACATCGGGCGGTGGTCATCCGGTTTCACCCTGGGGGCAGAAAGCCAAAGGCTTAAAAACCAGGAAGAGAAAAAAAGAATCTAATAAATTCATTATCAAACGCAGAAATAAATAGAGTATAAGATGCCTAGATCGGTTAAAAAAGGTCCTTATGTTGATTACAAACTCTTTCAAAAAATTAATAAGCTGAATGAGGCGAATCAGAAAAAGATTATTAAAACCTGGTCCCGTGCCTCTACTATTACACCGGATTTCGTTGGGCATACAATAGCTGTTCACAACGGCAACAAGATGATACCGGTTTACATCACTGAAAATATGGTAGGACATAAGTTGGGAGAATTTGCCCCCACGCGGATATTCAGAGGCCATCCGGGAACTAAAGCAGAGAAAGCTTCAAAAGCGAAGTAATTTTATCATAGGAATTTTATAATGGAAGCAAGAGCAGTACATAAATACATTGGTTCATCGCCAAGAAAAATGAGATTGGTGGTCGATTTAATTAGAGGTGCAAGCGTAGAAAAAGCAATTGAAATTTTACACTTCTCACCAAAGCATGCATCTAAAGACGCAGAAAAAGCATTACGCTCGGCTGTTGCAAATTTGATGAACCGCGATGAATCTACAAAAGTTGAAGCTTCTGATCTTTTTGTAAAGGAAGCTTTTGTGAATCAAGGTCCAACATTAAAAAGGATTTCACCCGCTCCGATGGGGCGTGCTTATAAGATTAGAAAAAGATCATGTCATTTAACAATAGTTGTTGCATCAAAGAAAGTTTAATTTTTAGGAGGTAATTTTTTGGGACAGAAAACAAATCCCGTTGGCTTAAGAGTTGGTATAATTAGAGGATGGGAATCTAATTGGTACGAAAACAAAAGCTATGCACCAAAGATTAAGGAAGATAACAGGCTTCGGGCTTATATCAGAAAACGTTTAAAGAAAGCGGGAATCTCAAGAATTGTTATTGACAGAACCTCCAAAAATATAATTTTAACTATTCACACTTCCAGACCTGGAGTTGTAATCGGTAAAAGTGGAAAAGAAATTACACAGTTAGAGCAAGAACTAAAATCAGTAACAGATAAAGATGTTAAAGTGCAGATCTCAGAAATTAAAAGACCTGAATTAGATGCTTACCTCGTTGCTGAAAACATTGCAAATCAGCTTGAAGGCAGAATTTCATTCAGAAGAGCAATGAAGATGGCAATTACTGCCGCAATGAGAATGGGTGCTGAAGGTATTAGAATCATGTGTGCCGGACGCTTAGGCGGGGCTGAGATGGCAAGAACAGAACAGTACAAAGAAGGTCGGATTCCGCTTCATACACTGCGAGCGGATATTGATTATGCCAACGGAAGAGCAGAAACTATCTACGGCTCTATCGGAATTAAAGTTTGGATTTGCCGCGGTGAAATCTTAGGCAAAAGAGTTACGGAATAATTTAAGGAGTTTTGAATCATGTTAATGCCTAAAAGAGTAAAGTTCAGAAAATCGCAAAGAGGTAGAATGACCGGCAAAGCTTATCGCGGCAGCTCGGTTTCTTTTGGTGATTTCGGTCTGAAAGCTCTTGAACCTCATTGGATTACAAGCCGCCAAATTGAGGCTTGCCGTGTGGCTCTTTCACGAAAGATGAAGAGAGACGGGAAAGTATGGATTAGAATTTTTCCGGATAAACCAGTTTCTAAAAAACCCCTTGAAACTAGAATGGGTAAAGGAAAAGGCGCACCGGAATTTTGGGTTGCCGTAGTAAAACCCGGAAGAATTCTATTCGAAGTATCAGGCGTTTCAAAACAGTTGGCGCATGAAGCTTTAATGTCTTGCTCTTATAAATTACCTATTAAATGTAAAGTAGTTGCAAGACCTGATTACGAATAAAAATTTAAGGTATTAAAATGAAGATTTACGAAATACGTGAGATGAAATCAGATGAGCTTGTTAGACGCATAGAGGAAGAAGAAAAAAATATTGTCGACTTAAGATTTGCTCATCAATTAAAGCAA
>CAZTDB010000181.1:0-5651 GCA_964612385.1 uncultured Ignavibacteriaceae bacterium | reverse complement strand
CATTTCGTTAACGAAAATTACGGCTGGGTTGGAGCGGGAAATTATATTCTCGCAACTACAAATGGAGGGGCTAATTGGCAAAGCTATTATCAGGGTGCACCTTTCAGCATTCATGGAGTCTTCTTCTTAAGTGAAACAACCGGATTTTGGGTAGGATTCGGCGGTGTAAATAAAACCATAAACGGCGGCTCTTCATTTACAAGATTGTCAAATGTCCCATCCAATTATGACTACGATGATATTTATTTCATTAACAGTACAACCGGCTGGATTGTAGGTGAAGGCGGAGTTGTAGCTAAAACCACCGACGGAGGCAGTACCTGGACTCAGGTTGGGAATGTTACTGGTTATTATGACAGGATATTTTTTAAAGACGAAGACAACGGATGGATAGCCGGCGGTTATAATGGGATTTATACAACTCAAGACGGCGGTAATTCGTGGTTGCTAACTTCAATACGTTATATGTATGATGTTTTCTTTACTCCTAATGTTGTATTCTCAGTCGGTACCGGCGGGAAGATTTTTAAGTCAACAGACCTTGGCATAAGCTGGTATCCATCATATCAAAATATAATGCAGGATAAAAATTTTACGGATGTATTCTTCAATGATCCGGCTGTGGGGTTTGCCGTTGGAGATACAGGAAAAATATTTAAAACCGAAAACGGAGGATTAACATGGACAGAGCAGACGAGCCCCACTACAGCTAATTTGGCTTCCGTCTTTTTCACAGATGTAAACACAGGCTGGATAACAGGATATCAAATCGTTCTCAAAACGACCAACTCGGGAAGCAGTTGGAGTCTTAAGTACACATCGAATTATGATGACATCAATGATGCATTTTTTGTGAACTCCCAATTAGGTTGGGTCGTTGGTGATAAAATCCTTAAAACAACCGACGGCGGAAATAACTGGACAAATCAAACTATTCAAGGTGTTAGCGGCGATTATTATTTAACAAGCGTTTATTTCATCGATGAAAATAAAGGCTTTTGTACTAGTCAATATAATTATCGATTCTACAAAACCACTAATGGCGGAAGCACCTGGACAAGCGTAATACTTCCTACATCCGTTGAATTGTACTCGGTAAAATTTGTTGATAACAACACAGGCTGGATTGCAGGAGGGCAAGGGACAATACTCAAGACAACTGACGGCGGAACAAATTGGGAAATTCAAAACTTCGGTCAGAATTACACATTGCTAAATATCTTTGCTATTGATTCTCAAACTCTATGGGCTGTGGGCGGTACAACCAATTCTGATTACGGCAGCTTTACACTTTTATCAATCAATGGCGGTAACACATGGACTAAAGTTGAAAACCCGAATACGCAATGTTTATATTCGGCATACTTCGTAAATAAAAATTCAGGTTGGGCGGTAGGTGAGCAAGGGGCAATGCTTAATTACTCAAACAATGTCGCTATTCCTCAGGCTCCTTCAAATCTTATCGCTTCTACGTTAGGTGATAGGATTAATTTATCGTGGACTGATAATGCTTCAAACGAAGACGGTTTTGAAGTATTCAGAAGCGATAACTACAGCGGCAACTATAAAAAAATAGCAACGCTAAATCCGAATACTGTAAACTATATTGATAATAGCGTAACCGCACCTGCAACCTTCTGGTACAGAATAAGAACTTTTAACAATAACGGAACTTCGGCGCTTTGCCGAGAAGATAGTTCGCAAACTTATATGAATCCTCCTGCTGCACCCCAGCTCCTTTCACCCACTAATGGTGCAGCGATGCAGCCAACATCATTAACACTTACCTGGATTGCATCTCCGACAGCGCAAACATATCATATACAGCTTGCTGCCGATGCAGGGTTTACAACACTTATTTTAAATGATTCAACACTTGTCTCCGTTTCAAAAAGTGTGAGTATTCTTAATAACAGCCAGACCTATCATTGGAAAGTCAGAGCGAAAAATGCGGGCGGATGGAGTACATGGTCGGATGTATGGACTTTCTCTACCGTAATGGCTCTACCTGCAGCACCCACTCTTTTATCGCCTCCAAATTACAATTATGATCAGCCAAATATTTTAACACTGCAATGGAATGCTGTGAATGGTGCTGACAACTATCAGTGTTTAGTTGCTACTGACTGGCAGTTTAATAATGTTATTTTCAATAACGAACAAATAATAACACCATCGGTTCAAGTTGGACCACTTGAGAATAATAAGCAGTACTATTGGCAAGTTAGAGCTGCAAATCAAGCCGGCTGGGGTCAATGGTCAAATTATTGGACATTTACTACGAGAACTCTTGCAGCTCCGACTCTTGTATCTCCACCTAATTTTTCATCCAATCAGCCGCTTATAGTAACATTAAGCTGGAATTCTTCTGTTGGCGCTGAATACTACCAATGTCTGGTAGCAATAGACTATGAATTTAATAACATAGTATTTAGCGATACCGGAGTGATGACGACTTCGGTTCAAGTTGGACCGCTTGCAAATTCTATGAATTATTATTGGAAAGTAAGATCAGCCAATTCCGGCGGGTACAGTAACTGGACGTTTTGGTGGAATTTTTCCACCATCACGGCTGCACCGAATGCACCATTATTAAGCAGCCCTGCAAACGGCTCATCAAATATCAGTATTTACACAGTTTTTGAATGGGTATACTCCGTCGGGATTGATTCTTATAAATTGCTTGCAGCAAAAGATAATGGCTTTACAGATGTAGTTTTAGATACAACATTAACATACTCGAGTTGTTATTATATACTAGAAAATTCCTCAACGTATTACTGGAAAGTTCAAGCACAAAATGCAGGTGGAATTAGTAATTGGTCCGAAGTGTGGAGCTTTACTACTGAAGCTGGATTACCAAGTATTCCTTATTTGATGTTTCCACTAAATAGTGCAACTAATGTACCTGTAAATACTGAGCTGCGTTGGACCAAGTGTATGAATGCGGAAAGATATCATCTGCAAATATCCAAAAACACAAGCTTCACCGATATTGTATTTGAAAGCGACCAGTTAACCGACACACTTTATTCTGCTTCACTCGATAATAATGTAAAGTACTATTGGCATGTAAGGGCGTTGAATCAAAGTTTCAGCAGTGGCTGGTCAAGCATGTGGAATTTTACGACTATCATGGGTCAGCCGTCCGTTCCAAATTTAATTCAGCCGTCGAATAACTCTGCAAATATTTCTGTAACTACAACTCTTTATTGGTCACGGTGTATAAATACGCAGAGATATCATCTGCAGATTTCAACTGATGTTTCTTTTTCTAATATCGTTACGGAAAGTGATCTGCTAACAGATACTTTATATACAGTAATTTTTCAGCACAACACTCAATATTTCTGGCACGTAAGGGCATTAAATGATTTATTCAGCAGCACATGGTCGCAAACGTGGAATTTTATAACGGAATCGGCATCATCAGTAGAGCGAATTGATTCTAATATACCGCTGGTATTCGATTTAAAGCAGAATTATCCAAATCCGTTCAATCCGCAAACGGCAATTGAATTTGATTTGCCTGAGGAAGCTCAGGTGCAGTTGATATTGTTTGATAACCTCGGTAAGCAAGTTGAAATCTTATGTGATGCCATTTTATCTGCTGGGCGGTTTAGATTTATTCTTGATGCAAACACGCTTACAAGCGGTGTTTATTATTACAGATTAACTGCCGGTGAATTTATTTCAACAAAAAAAATGCTGTTAGTGCGATAATTTCGTTTAGCATAAAAGAAAGAACTAAGGAACACCGGATCCGGAGAAATCCTGCAAAAGTTATTTTCAACGGATTTTCCTGACGGATTCGGTGTTCAATATCAAAAGGCTTTTATCTGTTCAACACAAAAAAAGTAAATTGGAATTATAACCCAACTTTTATATTTTTAGCCCAAAATTTTTAAGAAATAATAAAAAAGCAAAGGAAATAATGAAAAAAGGAATTCACCCGGAATATAGACCCGTTGTATTTCAGGATGCTTCTGCCGATTTCGCAATATTAACCAGGTCCACTATCAAATCGAATGATACGATTAAATGGGAAGATGGAAAAACATATCCGCTGGTTCGACTTGACATTTCAAGCGCATCACATCCATTTTTTACCGGCAAGCAGAAACTCGTGGATACTGCAGGACGTGTTGAGAAATTCCAGAGGAAATACGGGAAAAAAACTTCAAAATAATCGACCGGTAAATAACAATCATTTTAAAGCCAGCTTACCCTGGCTTTTTCTCTTTTATGTAATACATCATCTTTTTAACTTGCTGCCTGAAACTTTTGGGTTAGTATTCTTTAACCAAAACTTATATTTTAACCGGCACGTTTTAATTACTTAACATTTCCCTGCATGATTTTGTCTTCTCTGAAAAAGTTCTTCAGTTGGGAAATGTTTAGTTCATTAAGAACATTTAAGTAAAAAATTTGCAAACACGACCTTTTTAGATACGCCTCATGAATAAAAAATTAAAGGTTTTAATTTACTCTACAATAGCACTAGTTATAATTTTGCTGATGCTCATTCCAAAATTCACAAACAGCGAAGCAAATGTTCAACAAACAGGCGGACGAAATCAGCTTCCTAATATTCAAGTAAAAGCTCACATATTAACATTCGAAACTCTTAAGAATAACGTGATAACCAGCGGCACTGTGATTGCCGAAGAAGAAGTTGAGCTTAAGAGTGAGGTTGCGGGTAAGATAAGCAAGATAGCTTTCAAGGAGGGTTCGAGTGTATCAAAGGGCGATCTTCTTGTTAAAATTAATGACGCAGAGCTGCAGGCTCAGCTTAACCGCGCTAAATACAGCTTAAAGCTGCTGGAAGACAAAGAATACAGACAGAGAAAATTGTTAGAAAGAGAAGCTATAAGCCAGGAAGATTATGACGTCTCGCTTAATGAATTAAATATGCTTAAAGCTGAAATCGATTTGATTAATGCTCAGATTGCCAAAACCGAAATAAAAGCTCCTTATGATGGAGTAGTAGGATTAAAAAACATAAGCGAGGGAAGTATCGTTTCTTCAACAACAATTATTGCAACATTTCAAAGCATCAACACTTTAAAAATTGATTTTTCAATACCGGAAAAATATGCACCGGAAGTAAAAGTGGGTGATGTAATTAAGTTCAAAGTAGAAGGAAGAGATGAAATAAAAACCGCTAAAGTGTCTGCCATCGAACCGAAGATTGATCCGGTAACCAGAACACTTCCTATTCGTGCTGTATATGCAAATTTAAAACAGGATGTTTTTCCCGGAGCTTTTGCAAATGTTGAGCTTGTATTGAGTGAAATTAATAATGCGCTGCTTGTGCCGACTCATTCTGTTATCCCTGAACTGAAGGGACAAAAAGTTTACTTATATAAAGGCGGAAGAGTTGCGGAGTTTCCGGTGCAAACAGGAATTCGATCTGATACACATGTGCAAATTACAGAAGGATTAAATGTTAACGATACATTAATTACTTCAGGCATTCTTCAAATAAGACCAGGAATGCCGGTTGGAATTTCGGAATTTAATTAAGTTGAATTATGAGCCTTTCATCTTTAAGCATAAGACGTCCGGTACTTGCCATTGTAATGTCGCTAACAATTTTTCTCTTCGGAGTTATCGGATATACGTTCTTAGGCGTACGTGAATACCCTTCA
>CAZTDB010000180.1:0-5663 GCA_964612385.1 uncultured Ignavibacteriaceae bacterium | reverse complement strand
AAAACGACGAGACAACTGTCGAACCGCTTGAACCTAATGAGGTAAAGAGTTTTCACGGGATTGTGTTTAAGTCAAAAATAATGAAACAAATTGTAGAGACAATTGAAAAAACTGCACCTGAAGATGCCACTATTCTTATATTAGGTGAAAGCGGAACCGGAAAGGAATTAGCCGCAAGAGCTATTCATACATTAAGCCGGAGAAGCTCACAAAATTTTGTAGCTGTAAACTGTGGTGCGCTTCCCGAGAATCTTCTGGAAAGCGAATTATTCGGTAACGTTAAAGGTGCTTTTACAGGTGCCGTGAGCGATAAAGCAGGACGATTTGAATCCGCAAACAACGGAACAATCTTTTTGGACGAGATTGCAGAAACATCCGAAAATTTTCAGGTTAAGCTTTTGCGTGTTGTGCAATCCGGTGAATTCGAAAGGGTGGGTTCTTCAAAAACAATTCGAGTTGATGTTAGGATAATTGCTGCTACTAATAAAAACCTTGCAGAGGCTGTAAGAGAGAAAAAATTTAGGGAAGATTTGTACTACCGCTTAAACGTAATTCAAATGGTTCTTCCTCCGCTTCGCGAACGAAAAGAAGATATACCGATATTAGCCGCACATTTTCTACAAAGAGAAAATCCAGCGTTTCGAATATCCAAAGCATTTCTCGATGCGCTATCAACTTACAGTTGGAAGGGGAACGTGAGAGAGCTTGAATCGGTAATAAAAAGAGCATCTATTTTTACCAAAACTTCCGGAAGAGATATTCTTCAAACACTAGATCTGTCCGATGAAATAAGAAGGAAAGTAAAATACAATTTTGAAGATTTAGTTCTTGAGTCTCTGCGGAGTAAAAAGTTCTCCCACTCTTCAATAAACGAGACGGCAAAAGAGCTTGGTAATGTAAGCCGTACTCTCATTTCGGAAAATTTTAGAGGAGTGGCACTTAAAGAGTATATCGAAAAGAATCAAGATTTAAATAAAACTGCAGAAGCATTAGCCGGAACAAGCGAACAGGAAGTGATTGAAAGAACTCGAAGTAAGCTGCTAAAATTAATTACTAATATTGAATCTGATATTAAAAGTTCGGGAGTAAATGATTTGGAAGCCTTAAAGCTTAAACACGCCTCGAAATACAAAAACCTGCCGCAAAAATTTCATTATTATCTTGATGAAGTGATACGAAGCTTCATTAATGATTGAATTCAAATTACTGTATAACCGTTAATCACTGAAATTTTCTTTTAAAAATACTTAGGCTGAATTATTACTTTTCCTTAATGAAATTTCGATGCGTAAAATTAGTGTAACCGTTTAAAGCGGTGGTCAGTCTTAAGCAAATATGACAAAAATAATATTGAATAGATGTACGATTAGAGTATAAAATTGTCTAATAAAATCTTCATCATTATAAAACATCGGCGAATAGTTCGAAAAATTTCAATTATTGTCATGGCACAAAGATTGAGTCAGCTTAACAGGTTTTAAATTATTTTTAATAATAAAAGGAGAGCAATCCATGATTAAAAAGATTCTTCTTAGTTCACTATTAAT
This sequence comes from uncultured Ignavibacteriaceae bacterium, assembly GCA_964612385.1. Classification (GTDB taxonomy): domain Bacteria; phylum Bacteroidota; class Ignavibacteria; order Ignavibacteriales; family Ignavibacteriaceae; genus JAGUYG01. The sequence continues at coordinate 4,116 of CAZTDB010000180.1, read as the reverse complement.
TTTCTTCTTAGTTCTCTCATTCAATTCAATTATTCTTGCTCAGGATACTACCGATACAGATTGGGATTGGGATGACTGGAAAGATACAACTAGTTGGAGCGATTGGAATGATTGGGATTTTGATATTCACTTTGGATGGGATTTCAAACATCCTTCAATCACTCTTAACTATGGTTTATCGAAAGTTCAGCGTAATGACTTGTCCGAAAAATTTGCCAAGCCTAATCTTATTGAAGTAAAGCTTGGTTATACATACCAGGACAGCTATAAAAAAACAGCTAACATCATCAAGTACCGCTACAGATATTTTCATCTTAGTAACATATCAACCGAGTTTACCGATAAGGGAAAAAGCAGTCATGATTTAAAAACAAATACATGGCGTTTCGGGTTTGGTCGTTCGAACGGATATGGATACAGCCTTGGTCAGGCTGCAATCATTCCCTATACTTCATCAACTTTCGATTGGAGCAGAATCGAATTTAACCGTGCACCAAATAAGCTCGAGGAAAAAAATATTACGGATTTGTACCACGAATCTTTCCGCTTCGGAACAAGCTATGAAGGCGGTGTAAGAATTCAAGTAGTTCCTCAGTTAATGCTTGAAGGCGGATATGAAAGATCTATTGTTTTTGAGCGGCACTTATTTTGGAAATGGTTAGGCAGCTTCGCAATAGAAACGGGAGCTCATTGGCTGTTAGATGAATTCATTGAGAAAATATTAGAATCATCTCCTTATGCGGGTCCTATAATAAATGCTGTATTAAAGAGTGCTTTAGCTTACGGCATTTATGAACTGCGGCAGGAAAAAATGAATTGGCCGTTTGAGTCGTCTGCACCGATTGCGTTCGATCAATTTAAGTTCGGATTGACATTTGTGTTTTAATAGATTTTAACGAACGAACTTTTTGAGGTAGCTGACTTCGACATCGAAGGTTAAACAATTACCGGGTGCGACTAAAGAGTATATCTTTCTTAGTGGGTTCTTAGAATCTTGGAGCTTTTCCAATGGATGTGGCTAATAAAATGCTGATTTCCAAGAGAATGAAATACAAAAGCCACGAAGTCACTAAGTCACCAACGTTCACAAAGAATTTTTTGTCGCACCCTTTTTTATTCAACAAACTTTACTTTTATATTCACTATCTCCGACGAGCTTCCCGTTCTTACCGGCGGACCCCACGTACCAGCGCCTGCAGTAACATAATAGTGTGTATTACCTTTCCTTAAATATCCACGACTGACTTCATAAATTAAACTTGTTATAAGATTTGCGGGAAACATTTGTCCATGATGTGTATGCCCTGATAACTGTATTGCGATATTATTTTGTTCTGCTTCTTCTAAATTCAATGGTGTATGATCAAGAAGAATTGAAGGATAATTTTTTTCAACTGATTCCATTATTGCTTGGAGTGTCTTTCTTTGTTCACCCGTAAATTGAGGCTTAACCCGATCGTCTCTTCCAATTACATAAAAACTTCCGTCAATTAAAATCTTTGAATCACGCAACAAATTTATTCCAAATTCATTCATATAATTTGCTGCTTCTTCCACCCCTGTAATAAATTCATGATTTCCAGTTGATGCATAAACACCGTACTTAGTTTTTATATTAAGAAATTGCCCACCTATATTATTGCGTTTCAAAATTGAAACCTTATCATCAATTATATCTCCCGGCATAAGAACAATATCGGGTTTAAGTTCATTTATTTTCTCTATGATTTTTGAAAGCAATTTGCCGTCGTTAACCGGAGTAAGATGGAAATCAGCGGTAAGAACAATATTCAATTCGTTTAATTTGCCTTTACCCTTTGGGAGTTCGAGGTTAATCTTTTTGATATCGATAGTTCTTGTATTTACATAACCGGCTGTAACAATGAATGAAACGATAACTAATGTAATTATACCTGAAATAAATTTGGCTTTTTCGTAATTGGCATAAATGAATTCCGGTTTGATGTTCAATAAAGATGATGCAAGACGAAAGAGATCAATACATAGAATCGCTAAAAAAAAATAAAGCATAAATGCAAACCAAAAAGAGCCGCACCATAATAAAATGTCGTAAAAAATTGAAGGTAAGGAAGCGCTGAAAATTCGAGCGATTATGTAAGACAATGCAAAGAAAATAAATATGATTAAATAATAAATTCGCAAATGCGGATAGAGTGCCAGCGATTGCCATCCTCTCATGAATATATAATAATTAGCTGCTGAATAAACAGTGAAGAAAATAGAGAAAAATATTATCATGCTTTAATTTCTAATTTGTTAATAGATGCATTAATTTTCGTATAAACAATTTCGATCTGCGGCAGTGTTAAAGCTTCTTATTGAAACTCATGAGAGATCAATCTGCCGATTAAAAATTTGATTCTTTTGGCTTGCTAATCCGAATTTTCTGCAAAGCTGTCAGATGATAGTTATCTACGATGAAAATTTTATCGAATACATCGCTAAGATAAATATTTGCTCTTTATTTTTCTAATAACTTGTCAATGGTGTAACATGAAATACAGAATTAGAATATTCTTAGCATTAATATTTTGTTTTGCAGCTCCACTAACATTTACACAGGAAAAGTTTGAGGAAATCCCGAGGCTTAGAGTAATGACATACAACATCCACCACGGCGAAGGGATTGACGGCAAAATTGATATAGACAGAATTGCCGATTTGATTTTACAACATGACATCGATGTTGCCGCACTTCAGGAGGTTGACATGGGAGTAGAACGAACCAATAAAATCGACATCATGAAGCTTCTTGCAGAAAAAACCGGAATGAATTTCTACTTCGATAAGAATATAAATTATCAAGGTGGTGAGTACGGCAACGGAATTCTATCCAAATATCCGATTATGCAATCGAAGAATTTTCATTATACTATGATACGCGAAGGAGAGCAGCGCGGTTTGCTTCAATGTGTAATAAATTTTGAAGGAATTGAAATAGCAATAATGAATACTCATATTGATTACAGGGAAGACGATACCGAACGCCTAAAAAATGCTGAAGAAATTAAAATAATAGCAAAAGAATATGCGCATCTGCCAATAATTCTTTGCGGTGATTTTAACGATTTACCGGGCAGCAGAACGCATAATTCTATAAAAGAAATTTTTAACGATGTTTGGGAAAAGTTGGGGGAAGGCAGCGGCTTCACCTATCCAACTGAAAATCCTTCAAAGAGAATAGATTATATGTTTTGGCGGGAATCAGAATCGAATGAAACTATGAATAATTCAATTTACCCTGTTAAGGTTGAGATAATTAATTCAAATGCTTCGGATCACCTGCCATTAATTGCCGAATATAAGATTGGATTGAAATAAATGAGTCTTCTCTAAAAATTATTTTTATTAAGGAAAAGTTTGGATTAGTATGAATATTCAAACAAAAATTTGCCAGTAAGACCTTGTTAGTTACGCCTCATAAATAAAAATAATTATTCATTATCTTATAGCTCCAATTGAGATTTTTAAGGAATAGTTTTAAGTTGAAGTGCCAAATAAATTGTTCACAGGGGAAAGCAAAATATTTTTTGAATATGGAGATTCATATATGAAGGTATACTTTTTAGCGCTTTTCTTTTTTGTAGTTATTACTTTTTGCGAAACAAAAAACCAGCCGGTTTCAGATTCAGAATTATATTTAAGGGCGAAGGAACTTGCTGATAAATTCCTTATTATAGATACTCATATAGATGTTCCTTACAGAATGCGCGTTCGATGGGAAGATATTTCGCAAAGGACTCAACGGGGAAACTTTGATTATCCCCGTGCAAAAGAAGGCGGGTTAAATGTTCCATTCATGGCAATTTACATACCCCCTGAATATGAAACGCGGGGCGGCGCAAAAGAGCTTGCCGATACCCTAATCGATATGGTAGAAAAATTCACCACTGATTGGCACGATAAATTTTCCATTGTTACTTCTGTTAAAGATGTACTTGAGCATGCTTCTTCCGGAAAAATTTTAATAGCAATGGGGATGGAAAACGGTTCACCTATCGAGGGTAGACTCGAAAATGTCAATTACTTTCATAAGAGAGGAATACGGTACATAACTTTAGCGCACGGCAAAAATAATCATATTAGCGATTCTTC
>CAZTDB010000179.1:0-5673 GCA_964612385.1 uncultured Ignavibacteriaceae bacterium | reverse complement strand
CGGTTTTCATTGCAGGCATATTCAAGCTCGCCCAAACTCGCAATGCCGAGTTCGGAATAAAGCACTGATATTTTTTTCGCTCCTAATCCGCGAACGGAAAATAATTCTTTTATGCCGGCGGGTATTTCTGCACTCAATTCTGATAAGAGACTCGAACTATCTTTTTCGCAATATTCATAAATAACGGATTGTAATCCCTTCCCGATTCCTTTTAGGCTTTCAAGTTTTTTTTCTTTAACAAGTGAATCAAAATCACCCTGAAATCTTCTTATGGCATTCGCACCGCTTCTGAAGGCATTAACCTTAAATTTATTTTCTCCTTTGAATTCCATTAAGCCGGCAATTTCCTCAAGGAGATAAATTATTTCTTTCTTCTCTGCCATTTATTTACGAATAATAATTAAAATCTCTATGCAATATAAATAAACAATTATGCTATTAAAATATTTCTTTAAGTTTGATACCGCCGGAATTCCAGGCTGATCGGTTTTAAGTGATATTCTTGAAAAGCCACTAATGACCACTAATTGACACTAATTCTAAAGCAAACATTCGTGAAAATTAGTGTTAATTCGTGGCTGAATTTCTACCATATTATTCAGCGATCAATTTGCAATCATAAAAATATTTATTCGGGGAAGGATATTGTGTGAGAATTGAGCGGGAAACAGCACGCTCGTAATTATCAATTGATAAATTTATTATGGTATTCCTATTGTGGATTCAGAAAAGTTTTGCTGTCCGGTATCGTGCATAATCTGATTCCTCAAATAATCCATTAGTAAATCTTCGACAGCGTTGTAATCAAACAAGCTCATCAGCGAGCTTCGCAATTGTGATGCATTATATAAGCCTTTAAGGTATCCTGAATAAAATTTTCTGTGCTCGATTACGGCTCTTCTATCCCCTTTTACTTTAATTGCCTGCTTAAGATGCTTTAGGCATGTCTCTATTCTCAACTTAGCATCAACGACAGTTAAAATACTTCCTGTTGAAAGCAACTCTTTTGCTTCTTTAAATATCCAGGGATTCCCGATAGCACCTCTGGCAATCATTACTGCATCTGCACCGGTTTCATCGAATGCGCGTTTAGCATCATACGCTGTTAAAACATTGCCGTTAAGTGCAACCGGAATGTTCACAGCCTCTTTTATCTTTGGAATCCACGACCAATCAACTTCGCCCTTATGTCCCATTTTTCTTGTCCTGCAGTGAATTGTTAAAGCTTGAACTCCAGCATCTTCCATTCGTTTTGCTACTTCCAAAACAAAAATACTATCAGCATCCCAGCCAAGCCGGGTTTTAACCGAAACAGGAAGTGAGACAGATTTCACCACTTCGCTTACAAGATTTTGCATATAAATTGGATCTTTAAGCAAAGCCGAACCGGCACCTACGCCTACAACATTCTTCACCCAGCAGCCTGCATTTATATCAATTAAATCGGGATTTTCAGCTTCGGCAATTAGAGCGCCGCCCACCATTGCTTCTATGTTTGCACCATAAATTTGAATCCCTACCGGACGTTCGGCATCGATAATTTTTAGTTTTTTATGAGTCTTCTCAGAGGCACGAATTAGTCCTTCGGTATTAACAAACTCAGTATAAACCACATCGGCACCTAATTCCTTACAGATTAATCTGAAAGAAATATCCGTAACATCTTCCATAGGTGCCAGGAGAATGGCTTTCTCTATATTTATTTTTCCAATTGAGAACATAGCTTTTAAATTTGTCTTCGGTTAAAATAAAAACAAACTAAAAAAGAATTAAGGCAAATTGTATATATTCTTTTCATAAAACTTATTCAAACTCTTTTTATTAAAATCCATAACTTATTCGCTTCCAAATAAAACTAAAGCTCAAAACGAATATTATAAATGCGAATAATGCTCCTGTCAAAAATGGAAACGGATATCCCAAAAATTCAAATGCAAATCCTCCCCAAACCGGTCCTAAAACTCTGGCAATTGCTGAAAATGATTGATTAACACCTAAAGTAATTCCCTGCTCAATATCAGGAGTTGATTCCGAGATTAAGCTGAGAATGGTTGGCTGCAGTGTTCCAGTTCCTATAGAGAGAATTACAACTACTACGGCAAGACCCAAAAATGTTTGACCGAAAGGCATAACTGCTAAACCAACTGCCATTAAAAAGGTACCTAAAATTGTTAACTGTTTTCGGTTCATATATTTTGAAAGTAAGTTTAACAACCAGCCTTGAACTATCACCGAGGTTATACCCATTAGAGTATACATGTAAGCATTTTGTTGGTCGCTGAAGTGATAGACTTTGTACCCTAACAATGCGAACGTGCCGTAAATATTGGCAATCGAGAAAGTTAGAACGAAAAAAATCACCAACATCCAAAGCAGCGAAGTGTCATACATAATCTTTCTGATTGCCTGAATGTTAATCAATTTAAACTTATGCACTGAAGAATTTTCTCTTTTGATTTTAGATTCAGGCAGCAGAAATAAAGTTAAGATGAATGCAACAAGCGAAAAAGAAGCACTGCCAAAACCGGTAATCATGTATCCGTAGTTAGATAAAATTCCACCGATAAGCGGACCAAAAACAAATCCAAGTCCGAAGGCTGCACCAACTAATCCCATACCTTTCGAGCGTTCGGATTTATCAGTTACATCTGCAATATAAGCCTGAGCAACACCGATACTGCTGCCGCCTATTCCTGCAACAACCCGGGAAATGATTAACATTAAATATGAATGAGCAAAAGCAAAAATTATATAACCGATTGCATTCAAAAGAAGGCTTACTACAATTAAAGGTCTCCTTCCGTATTTATCGGATAAATTGCCAAAGACTGGATTGAAGAAGAATTGTGTTAATGAATAAACGGCAATCGCAAATCCGATTGCAGTTTCATCTACACCCAATTCTTTTGTTGCGAATGTTGGAAGTATAGGAATTAATATTCCAAATCCGAGCAGATCGATGAAAACCGTTATGAAAATTAGTACTAGAGGAGATTTGTTTCTCAACTCTGCCCTTCCAATTCGGAGATGATTGCTTCCGTAAATTCTTCTGTGCCGACAAAGTTATCGGGATTTATATCTTTCGTTACCTTATCACCTTTTTCAATAACTTTTGCCAAAGCGATTTCTATCTGCCTCGCAGCGTCAGCTTCGCCTATTTGATTTAACATCATCACCGAAGCTAAAATTATAGCCGATGGATTTGCTAAATTTTGTCCGGCAATATCCGGCGCCGATCCATGCACTGCTTCGAACATTGCCACTGTATCGCCCATATTCGCACCGGGTGCCATTCCTAAACCGCCAACTAAACCCGAGGCTAAGTCTGATAAAATGTCCCCAAAAAGATTTGTTGTTACTATACAGTCGAATTGATACGGATTCATTACCATTTGCATTGCCATGTTATCGACAATCTTATCGTCAAATTTAATTTCGGGATAGCCGGGAGCTATTTCTTCTGCAATATCTAAAAATAATCCGCCCGTAAATTTCAATATATTTGCCTTATGGACAACTGTTAACTTTTTTCTTCCGTGCTTCTTTGCATATTCGAAAGCAAATCGAATTATTCTCTCCGAACCGCGCCTTGTTATTATTCCGATTGTTTCTGCGGCTGATCTGCTGCTATCAATGTAGTGTTCAATGCCTGAGTAAAATTCTTCAAGGTTTTCTCTAAAGATGATTAGGTCGATGTGATCGAAATAAAGAGTTTTAATTCCCTTATACGTTTTTGCAGGGCGCTGGTTCACGTATAATTCAAATTCTTTTCTTAATGCAACATTGATGCTTCTAAATCCTTTGCCGACTGGAGTTGTGAGAGGACCTTTGAGCACAATTTTATTTCGATCGATGGACTCAATTACTTCTTTGGGGAGTGGGTCGTGATACTTTTCCAATGCCGTCATTCCGGCTTCCACTACATCCCACTCAATATCTACTCCAGTTTCATAAATAATCCTAGTAGCCGCTTGTATAATTTCAGGTCCAATTCCGTCCCCGGGGATCAGCGTTAATTTATAACTCAATATAATCTTTCTCCATACTTAAAAAATTTTTAGGTTAAGTAAACACAAATATACGAATTACTTTTTTCTTGATATTCGTGGGAATGTATGAGATAAAACTGAACCGTACATTTATTGATTGAATACCGGTTAGGTGATAAACTATTAAAGCAGTTTTCTGTGTAATATAAAATATTAATTCATAATTTAGGAGCAGATAGAGAAAAATGGCTGCGCTGGTCAAGTTTGAAATATAACCAAAGAATCTAATCGGAAATTTTGAGCTTCTTGATTTTTATTCTTTGATCATACTTAGTGAGAATTGATTTGCTGTCCTCAAAAGCCTGTCTCATTAGCTCAATATCTTTCTTTCTAAGAAACTTATAACTATTTGTAGAATAAGCCGTTTCAGCCGGTAATATAATAAATTCTTTTTGGTTATTAGTTTCTCCTTTAAATACCCAGGTAGGAATGAACTCAGATCGGGAGATAAACACTGAATCATTCATTAAATTTTTTGTTATGTAGAGATTCAATATTGCTCCCGCATCCGAATAACGCCACCGTTGATTTGAAACAAAATTACCTAACGAATATGCAACAAAACCTGAATCAAGCCTGCCGCCGTTTGACTTAAAAAATTTTGCCGGCTGTAAAACATGTGGATGGCTGCCAATAATAATATCGGCACCATTCTCTATTGCGAAATCAACCACTTCCTTTTGATAGTTATTCGGCTCTCTTTGGTACTCTTCACCAAAGTGGAAATGAATTAATACCAAATCGGTATTCTTTTCTCTGCTTCTTTGGATACCGGATTTAATATTTTCTAAATCAATCAGATTTATTAGATAATTTTTTCCTTTGGGTACTGCATATCCGTTAGTACCATAAGTATATGCGAGAAAAGCAATTTTAATTCCTTTAAGATTGAATATCCTAATTGAATCTCTGTCGTGTTGAGAGGTAAAAGTTCCATTATAATTAAGCTCAAGTTTATCTAATTGTTCAATAGTCCTTATTAAACCAAACTCGCCTTGATCCAATGCGTGATTGTTTGCCGTGGTTAGCAAATCAAAACCAGCAGCCTTTAACGCATAAGCATAGGCGTCCGGTGAATTAAAGCGGGGATAACCGGAATAGCCAATGGATTTTCCGCCAAGTACTGTTTCCAGGTTACCGAAGGTGAAATCCGGCTCTTGCAAATATGATTTCACTTCACTGAAAACATTTGTAAAATCGAAGCTGTCTATCTCAACCCTCGCATAATTATATTGAACCGAATGGCACATCAAATCGCCAACGGCAGAAATTACAATAGTAACAGTCGTATCTTCATCAGATTCAAGACCAATGTGATGAGAATTTGAGGGTAATGGCTGTAAGATGAATGAAAGAACAGCAGATAATAACAGAATTAAAAAGTTTATTTTCATAACTATAAAAAAGGAGGCTGCCTTATAAGAAATTTTTTCGATATTCCTTTCTTTTCAGACAACCTCCTAAAAATCAGTAAAAACAGAAAGATTACTGCCCCTGTTTTTCCATTTTCCTTTGTGTCTTCACATCCTGCACATCCTTACGGATATCCTGTGCAAGTTTGCGTAAATCACTTAAACCCTTTCGAACGCGGGTTCCGGCAGCGGATTGTCCCTTTTCATAAAAT
>CAZTDB010000178.1:0-5683 GCA_964612385.1 uncultured Ignavibacteriaceae bacterium | reverse complement strand
GGAACAGATCCGACTGGAATGCAGGCGGTTGGAAATGGTCAAGGCATCAGTCTCTTGTGGTCGGATTCAATTATTATTTCCAACAATATAATCTCAGGCAATCGGTATGAGGGAATATGGGCTTCATCAAATAGAGTTAATAATCTTTCTATAACAAATAATATTATTGGGCTAAATTCGTCATGCACGGATACTTTAGGGAATGGATCTTTCGGAATAATTAAATCATTGTATTATTTATATTTCACCGGTACAGACAATCAGTACGATGAAAATGTAATAATACAAAATAACATTATTGCAGGTAATGGATGGAAATCAGGATATGGCGATGGTATTTCTATCGGTCATATCCAATATCCAATTAAGCATGTCGTTATAAAAGAAAATTATTTAGGAATCGACAGTTTAGGCAGAAAAGCTTTGGGAAATAACGGACATGGAATAAGCTTTTATAATATCGATGAATTGTTCATCGGAAGCAATGTGATTTCAGCTAATAATCAATGCGGTATTTACTCAAGCGGAATACTTCAAGGAGTTAAGCACTATAGAAACGTTTACATCAATTCTAACATAATCGGTCTTACGGCACAGGGAGATTCCACACTGGGAAATAAGCTTTACGGCATCGAAGCAAGTATTAATAACAGCGAGATTTCCTACAACACCATCTCGGGTAATTTAAGGCAGGCAATTTACATTCATAATACTTACGGTGTGTATGCCGACAGCAACCGGATAAAAGGTAATAAAATCGGTACCGATATCAGAGGTTCTATCTCTATTCCTAACTACGGCGGACTTTATTTAGCTTCCGACTACAACATGATAGAGGGCGATCTTCCGTATTATCCAAGTCTGATTTGCGATGGAATTGCACTTTACGGGGATTACAATAATATCCGTAATAATTATCTCGGATTAGATAATACCGGAACTTACTCGATAGCTAAAAGCGTTACTAATGGTATTTACGGTGTGGCGGCTCATCATAACAAAATAAACGGAAATATAATTTGCGGTTTTAATTCAAGCGGGAATTATGCCGGTATAAAACTGTTAGGCTGCAGCTACAATGAAATTTCTTATAACAGAATAGGTCTGAACAAAGCCGGTTCGGCTGTTCCTAACCGGTTCGGCATTTTCATAGATGCAGCTTATGAGCCGAATAACGGAAATAAAATTATAAATAATGTAATTGCGGGAAATAGTCATATAGGAATTTATCTGAGAAGTACAACGGAAAATGAAATTCAAAAAAATCTGATTGGGGTAGACCTAAACCAAATGAATCCGGTACATAACGGTACTTACGGAATAAAATGCGAGAATGTTACCAATACAGTAATAGGCGGAATTGATACTACGGCTGCTAATACAATTTCGGATGGAATTTATCTTCAAGGATGCTCGAAGGTGAATATAGCTTCTAATTATTTAGGAACAAACTCTATTACAAGTAAGCAATTAGGTAATTCAGGTGTCAGCGGTATACACTTAGCTGAATCAAATGAAAATGAAATTAAGAATAATATCATTTCCGGAAATGGAAAAGATGGCGCCACGCTTGAAGGTTCTGACAATAATAAACTGCTCGGGAATAAAATAGGCGCGAACAATTTGGGTAATGCGGCTATTCCCAATTTAGGGAGCGGAATAAAAATTGTAAACGGTAGTTCAAATTTTATCGGAGACGATTTATACGGAAATGTAATAGCAGGGAATGATAGTTCGGGAATACATTTAATTAATGCAGACTCAACTGATGTTCGTAATAATACGGTAGGCGGGTTTAATGCTGAGAACGGAACAGACGGTGTATGTATCAGCGGTTCTTCAAATTACAATGAACTATCTTTCAACCAAATGGCTTATAATAAAGGAAACGGAGTTACGATACTTGATAACAGTAAGTTTAACTTAATCACGCAATGCTCATTTTATAATAATGATAATTTAGGTATTGACCTAAACGACGATGGAGTAACACCGAATGATGAAAATGATTTAGATGATGGTCCTAACGATCTGTTAAACTTTCCCGTAATTACTAATGTTGAAGAAAGTGCAGCCGGCAAATTATTCAGCATTTCAGGTGAAGCACAACCAGGTGCTGCTGTTGAATTATTTCTTGCAGACTATCAGAATGAAATATCCGGTCATGGTGAAGGGAAACAATTCCTTGGATCGGCAATTGCAGATCAATCGGGTAAATTTATATTGAATTCTATTCCATTATGCCCGGGGTCGATTATAACTGCAACTGCTTCGATAAACCATACTACTTCAGAATTTGCATCGAACTTTAAGCACTTTGGACTTTATCCCGATATTTCCATTTCGGATACAAATTATGATTTCGGTGAGGTATATAATTTATCATCTAAATCATGGGATTCGCTTCTGATTCAGAACCACGGTGATGCAGTTCTCGGGATTCAGAAGATATCTTTTGCAAGAAAGGACTCAATGTTCGCAGTTGATTCAACCCTTCAATTCCCGATATTTATGATGCCTGGAAATTATGAATTCATTAAAATTTATTTTCTGCCTAAAGAGAAAGGAAAGCTGATTGATACTCTTATAGTTTACTCAAATGATCCAGATGAACCGATATTAATTATCAGACTTGAAGGATTCAGTAGAAACAATCCTCCGACCCAGTTCACCCTTACATTCCCTGAAGACAATTCATCATGCGACAGCACTATCATTACATTTATATGGAATGAAAGTAAAGATATTGATAATGATGTGGTTAATTATGGTTTATATCTCAAGGGAAACGATATCGATACTCTATTCAGCCCGCTCACGAATAATTACTTCCAGTTGAATGTAAGTGATTTGAATTTACCTGGTACATTGAGTTGTTCCTGGAATGTCCATGCAACAGATGATGCTGATATTACTTTCAGCAGCGACACAAGAAATATTACTATAATTACCGATGTTTTATTAGAGAAGATTCCGGACAGATTTGATTTAGAACAGAACTATCCAAATCCTTTCAATTTCATTACGGTTATAAAATATTCAATTCCGGAACGAAGCAGTGTATCGTTGGATATTTTCGATATTTTAGGAAGGAAATTACTATCGCTGGTGAATGAGGAACAGGATGCGGGCTATTATAAAGTTAATTTTTCCATAGGATACTTTGGAAATGCTTCAGCATTTTCAAGCGGGATATATTTTTACAGGCTTAAAGCAGGGAAATATGTTCGTACTTTCAAGATGATTCTTTTGAGATAAGGAAAATCTTCCGGTTTGTTATCAAATAACATTCTGTTTCGAATAATACAAACAATTTTCAGGAAGCAAAGGAAAAAGTATTAACCGGATAAATTAAAACAAAAGAATATTGTAAGAATTTCCTTTCTCAATATGACCAGCAGCAAAAAAATTCTGAAAAGACTTGACAAGGCAACAAAAGTACCTTATGTTTGTTAGTGAGTGTTAACTAATTTATGAAAGTAATAATGTCACGGTTAAGTACAGAAAAAAGACAAGATATGATTATTGATGAAGCTATCAAGATCATACACACGGGCGGTTATCAATCGTTCTCTATCAGGAAATTGGCGAAAAATGTTAAAATAAGTGAACCCGCCATATATCGCCACTTCTTAAACAAAGAAGATATAATTCTTGGCATAATGAATAGAATGTTGGATTTTGACCATCAATTGGAAAAAGAACTATTAGCGAGAAAAACAGCCAAGGTTAAAATAAAACACTTTATCCTCTTTCACTTTGAATTTCTTGAAAATAACTATGAAATGACATCCATTCTTTTTGCCGAAGATATTTTTAACCAAAGTGAAATCTTAAAAAACAGATTAAACTTTATCATCCAAAAAAGAAAGAACTTGCTTAAAAGCATTCTTGAAGAAGCAAAGAATGAGGGAGAAATTGTCAGTGTTGATACTGCAGATTTACTTACAATAATTTTAGGGATGATTAGGATAATAGTCCTTGAATGGAGGCTTAGCAGCTTTAGTTTTTCACTTGCTGAAAGAGGGAAGAAAGTACTAAAAACTTTGGATGAATTGATCTTTATAAAGACGTAAATTTATTTTTTTTAAATAATATGTTAGTGAACGTTAACAAACATTGTGGGATTATGAAAATATATAACGCACAAATTAATCATTCGCACGACCAACGGATGAAGATTCTAAATTTCCTCGGTCAAAAGTTTCTTGAAGACGGTTTTAGAAACTACACAATAGCAACACTTGCTGCCGAATTAAAGACTAGCAAAAAGACAATTTACAAGCATTTTAAAACTAAAGAAGAATTATTCAGAGAAGTTCTAACTATATACTTAAGAAATGCCTATCAAACCGTTGTTACAGTTATTCAAGCGAAGTCAAATGTTGTTGAAAAATTCTTAGCTCTGTCTAGGATGGTGGAGATTTATTTCAAAATATTTAACGATGCTTCACTCTCTAGATTAAGTAAACATCTACCCCAGCTGGCATTACAGATTGATGAATTTAGAAATACTCGTGTAATACCTTTAATCAAATTACTGCTGAAAATTGGGGCAAGAAAGAAGCTAATAATTAATATTCCGCCGGAGATTGTACTTCAGGTTTTCACTTCTTCTTTGAGTTCAATAATTGAAAATAAATTTAGCAGTACGATAGGTTATTCTTTTCAACATACTTTTAAGTATGCATTTTATATGTTATTAAATGGCATCTTAACTAAAAAAGGAAAACAATATTTAAACTATAGAATTGAGGTAACCAAATGAAAACATTAAAAGTGTTTATTATTTCCTTTGCATCATTAATTTTATTAGGATGCGGCAGTAATGAAAAAGAAAAATTTATTGAAGCATCGGGAACTATTGAATCGACTAATATAATCATTAGCTCCAGAACAACCGGTAATATTCAATCAATAAACTTTTTAGAAGGGGAAAAGGTAAATGCGGGCGATACAATTATTATCATCGATCACGAACATCTTGACATACAACTTCTGCAGGCAAATGCTGCTAAGGATGCTGCGGAAGCCCAGCTAAAACTAATGCTTAAAGGTGCGCGTGAAGAGGATATAATCCAGGCAGAACAAAATCTTAATCAGGCAAAAATAAATTTTGAAATTGCAGGGAGGGATAAAATCCGTATGCAGAATTTATACGACTCCCGCTCTGTAACTCAAAAGCAATATGAAGATGCAATAGCAAGGTATAATTTGATGAGTGCACAATATAAAGCTGCACAGGAAAATTATAATAAAGTGAAAAAGATTTTCAGGCAGGAAGAGATCGACCAGGCAAAGGCAAATCTAAATAAAGCTATTGCAGGTGTTGAGCTGTTAAAGAAAAATATCCGCGACAGTTATGTAACTTCACCTATAAGCGGATTTCTTGTTAAAACTTTTGTCGAGAAAGGCGAAACTGTGAGTCCGATGTCTTCTCTGTTTAAAGTATCTGACCTCGACTTTGTTGAATTGGTGATTTACGTTTCAACTGTTGAGCTTGGTTATGTTAAACTCGGACAAAAGGCGGAAGTAACAATCGATACTTACAAAGATAAAATTTATGAAGGAAAAGTTACTTATCTCTCTCCCGAAGCTGAATTCACCCCAAAGAATATTCAGACGAAGGATGAAAGGACCAAGCTTGTGTTCGCAGTTAAGATTACTATACCAAATAAGGATT
>CAZTDB010000177.1:0-5683 GCA_964612385.1 uncultured Ignavibacteriaceae bacterium | reverse complement strand
AGTCAGGCAGGTAGAAAAAGATTATGCCGAATGATTAGACATCCTCGTAGAGGATGAATAAAGGTGATGTTTAATTGTGTTAAAAACAGATAATTAAAACGGCTAAATGAAATCTACTTAGACAGAAGTGATTTGAATTAACTAAGCAATTATTGAATTTCTAAACTCATTTGAAAATAAAATAATATCTGATTCAAAATTGATTTAAACAGAAGGAAGATATTAAGAACACTAACATATTCTAAAATAAAATAGCTAATACTATCATCTCCGAGCTTAAAACTTAACGGAAGAATATTTAACCAAAATATTCTCTGTTAGATGAAAGCCGATGGGTTTCAGTGGAAAATCTGAAGCCTCCCGAGTTTCGCTTTATGCGTGATGAATTGGAAAGGAGAGAGGTTTTTAACTTACGCCAAATTTAAAACCCCCTCTATTTCGATGGGGTTTTTTTTATGAGAGTGAGCAATGATTAAAATATTCGAAAGCAGTCCAACACAACAGGAATTATTTAGGACAGCTTTATTCGGTGTATTGTGGGGAATAGTTGAAATTACAATCGGAACGGTTTTACACTCCGCAAAAATTCCGTTCAGAGGAACATTAATTTCATTGATAGCCGTATGCCTGATTATCTGTGGAAGACATTTTGCCGATTATCGCGGTGCTACATTTACTATGGGTGCAATTGCCGCAAGTATAAAATTATTAGCCGGTGCGGGATTTAATATTACACCATTTACTGCAATAATCTTCGAAGCACTTATAGCAGAAATTATTTTTAGCGTTTTTGGCTATCGCAAACTAACCGCGCTTTTAACAGGTGCATTGATAATGCTGTATACGTTTGTTCATGGTATTATCATGCAGGGAATATTTTTAGGATTTGATGTATACAAAATTTATGTGCGAATAATTCATGAGCTGAGCAGCTCTTTGAATATCGACGGATATCCTATACTAATGACAGTAATATTAATCATAATCTTTTATGCAGGAGCCGGTATGTTTTCAGCGCTTATTGGTTGGAAAGTTGCAAGACGGACAAAAGAAATAATTCTAAAGATGGAACATGAAATCTGAAAAAATTATATACCTTGTATTAATCATACTTGCAGTTATTACACCGGGAACGTTTTATTACTTTTTCTTTCTTACTGCGTTCTTATTACTTTTATTTAAAAATATAAAAGCATTTAAATTTGTAACGAGCAAATCGTTCATCTTCTTAACAGGGCTGCTTCTATTCGTTCATCCTCTGCTGGCAGGGGGAAATAACATTAGCTTGTTGGGAATTAATTATAGTCTCGATTCTTCATTAACCGGACTGCAAATGATAATGCGTGCGGTAATAATTATTCCTTCAATAAAACTTCTTTTTAGAAATTTATCTGCCGGCAGCATGAATAATTTTTGGAAATCGTTAGGCTTAACTCATTTTGATTCGGCATTCAGCATTTCAAAAAAAATTATGCCTGTGCTGAAATCAACCACTAATAATTACTTTGGTAAGATGAGTAGAACAAAACGAAAGCAATTGCTTACTAATCCCGTCGAGTTTATCGCAAGATTTTTAGCAGTTTTATTAACTTCCCACAGTACAACTGATGAAAAAAATTATAAAGGTACCACGATGAAAAATTTAATGTTTTTTTTAATGGCATTACTTGTCTCATCCAATATTTATGGACAGACAACCGATACGATCCCCGCATATAACCTCGGCGAAGTAATAATCACCGCAAAAAATGAAAATATTGTAAAAGCTTCTTCGATCATTGAAGTTGATTCCGAACAAATTCAGAGAAGCTTAGCATCAACCGTAACAGATGCAGTCGGTTTTGAAAGCGGTATCAGAACACAGGTAAATTCTAAGGGTGAAACTCCCTTTTATATACGCGGCTTTAGTCAAAAGCAAATTGCTGTTTTTATAGACGGCATACCTGTTTATTTTCCTTATGAGGGTGATCTCGATCTAAATCAGATTCCAGCGGCATCGATTGAAAAAATTACTATTTCAAAAGGGATGCCTTCGATATTGTATGGACCGAACTCCATGGGCGGAACGATCAACATTGTAACTAAAGAAAACAAAGAGGGCTTCGGGTTCAATGCAAATTTGAGAACGGGCAGTGCTGACGGGATTTCGTTAAATACACGCGGGGAATTCCTAAATCTAAAATGGAATATAAACGGACAGTACGATAAATCATCGGGCTATTTTTTATCCAAAAGTTTTAACAACACTGTTAATGAAGACGGCGGACGAAGAGAAAACAGCCAGCATGAAAATTTGGGCGGCACATTAAGACTTACTTTTTCACCGCTGCCTAAAGTGAAATTCTCTTATTCAATGTTTTTGAGCAGCAACTCACGGGGAGTCCCTCCCGAAATTTATACAAATAGACCGAGATTTTGGAAGTATACCGAATGGAAAAAATATTTGCACAATTTAGCAGTGAATATACTTTTTGATGAAAGCTTAATTATTAAGGGAAATCTTTTCTATGATAAATATAGAAATGTATTAGATTCTTATGATGATGATATATATTCTACTCAAACTCAAAAATATGCCTTCCATTCAATTTATAACGATGACTCAAGAGGATTAAATATTAATTCAATTATAAAACTGAACTTTATTCCGTTAACCAAATTGGTCTTGATGTATAAAAAAGATGTGCATCGGGAACAAAGTAATATAGGACAGCCAATCGGAGAATATCGAGCCGAAACTATTACTGTTGGTGCTGAACAGGAATACAATTTTAATCATCGGTTAGCGGGAGTTGCAGCAATCGGTTACGACAGTATGAATCCGCTTTTTGCCAACAATGCGCCGCTTCGCAGGTCTTGCTTAATTATAAACGGACACGCAGGATTGAATTATCTTGTGAACGATTGGATCAATGTCCACGCACACATCTCGAAGAAAAGCAGATTTCCAACATTAAAAGAATTTTATTCAGAGGTACTAGGAAGAAATATCGCTAATCCCGATTTATCGGCTGAGAGAAGTATGAATTATGAATTGGGTTTTGAACTGAAGCTTGTTTCTTATTCTCCGCTTAAAATAAATTTTTTCTTCAGCGATGTTAAAGATATGATCCAATTGGTAAATCTGCCGGATGCTATGCGTCAATTCCAAAATATTGGGAAAGTTCAGCTTGCAGGGTTCGAAACAGAACTTGGCATTAATGCTTCTATCTTTGAGTCGAAAATAAATTATACATTTCTATCGGCAGAAAATTTAGCAGCAGATGCTAAAAACCGGATTCTTGACAACCGCCCAAAACATGTGTTAAATATGATTAACTTAAAGAACTATCCGATGGGATTTGAATGGCTAATTGAAGCATCCTTCGTTAGTTCAAGGTACAGCATAAATGGCGATACGGGAGAATTCATCGAGATGCCCGATTATTTTCTATTAAATGTTAAACTATCTCAAAAATTCTTCGGATATTACACATTAGCAGCGGGAATTACGAACATTTTGGACAAGTACTATGAAAGTGAATACGGTTTTCCGCAGCCGGGAAGGGAGTACATTTTGAATTTAAGCGTTAGCTTATAAAGGATTTGCAAATCTGAATTATGGATGTTGACTGATGAGGATTGTGCCTCATGTCGATTTTATTAAACCGCTCATCGGAAAACTGATTGACATTGAGTAACGATTATAATATTTATTCCCTCGAATTTAATAACTGTTTTTCTCGGGCTGTTAAATCTTTATTCAGCCCATATTGATCGGGGTTAGAACCGCAAGGTTTGAAAAAATATATATTGAAGCCGACCCAAAGTTGTCTTTTGTAATTGCTTTTAAAGGCAGCCGGGTCAACCCGAAAACTAGCATGTAAAATTCTTAATTTCATCAAGATATCCCATTTTAATCGGGAGGTATTTTTCGGTCGGCATCAAAAATTATAAGTATTAAAAATTTGGAGGGTAAGCCAAAAGTAAATTTTTACGATTCATCGTACAATTCTGAAGAAAAAGAAGCTAATATATCTTAAGATTTTATAAGTGTATTAAAGCATAAAATCCTCAGAATAATTATTGAGTACTTTTGGATTTCTCTCCTCAAAACCTGAGATAATGTTCGATTAATTTTACTTTATTAAAGGTATTATGAAACCCCATATTAAATTTTGCATTAGATTTTTTTATAATTAAAATAATTAAAATCTCTTCCCGGAAGTTTTCGTTGCGCCCTCAGAAAACTTTCGGTTTAAACTGAAGGATGATGAATTATGGAAATCAAAGAAAAGGAAGTCCTTGCTGAAGAACACTTTAACAGGGGATTTAAAGCACATCTTGACGGAGAGTTAATCGAAGCAATCCATGAGTATAAGACTTCAATCGGGTTGAGTCCCTCTGCCGTTGCATATACCTTTCTTGCTTGGGCATACAGCCTTCTCGGAATGTACGAGAACGCCATTGAAGAATGCTTAAATGCAATCGACGTAGACCCGGATTATGGGAATCCTTACAATGATATCGGTTCATACATGATATCATTGGGGCGCTACGACGAAGCAAAGATATTTTTAGAAAAGGCGCTGCGTGCCCCGGATTATGAACCGCGTCACTATCCGCTCTACAATCTCGGAAGAATTTATGAGAAGAAAGGCGATTGGCTTAAGGCACTTGAATACTACAACTGTTCGCTCGAGATTGAACCCGATTATGAGCTTGCTCAGGATGCGGTACTTCGGCTTACTACTTTGTTAAATTGAATTCTTCAGCAGAATGAATTTGTATTGTGTTTCATTAATGCCGGAATTTATTGGCATTTCTGATTTAGATGTAGTGTCCTAAGGAATCTCGAAGTCGTAAAATTATTAAAGCTCGAGTCTCCCAAATAAAATGAAAGTCGTTCTCTCCTTCAAGCTTGTCTCGATTCAATCGGGAGAAGGGGAGAAAAAGAGGGATTTGCCGGAAAACGAATACATTCACAAAAGCCAAAAACCCACTAAACAACCAAGCGTGCTATCCCCTCTCGTCCAAAGGATTCTTCGAAAGAGGGTCGACCTGTCTCGGCTTGGTCGTGCCAAGACGGAGGGGTGTGTAAAAAAGATTATGGATTAATGCATCAATTCTTTTAACCTATTTGGCTAGCAGCTTTGCAGAGCTATGGAATAATGGTGTCTTATTAATCCCGCATCACCATAAATGATAACGCTAATCGAAGAAAGACTGATGAAACTGCCTGAGGTAATTTTAATTGAAAAGTTGCAGGAAAAGCTCCTGCTAATATTTCACTCCTAACGGAGCTTGTGTTTAGTTTTGGTTTGTTTATTCTACTAATGTTTCGCTTCTCTAAAGCGAAAGAGCATGTGCATCTGATTTCCTCACACCTTTAGGAGTGAAATATTTCTAGAAG
This sequence comes from uncultured Ignavibacteriaceae bacterium, assembly GCA_964612385.1. GTDB lineage: Bacteria > Bacteroidota > Ignavibacteria > Ignavibacteriales > Ignavibacteriaceae > JAGUYG01. The sequence continues at coordinate 291 of CAZTDB010000177.1, read as the reverse complement.
CGATAATTCCTTAATTTGTCAGAACTCCTTTAGGAGTGACATATTAACACGATAAAACATTGGGTTCTGCCCATTATGCCTTTCCGATTCAATCGAGAGAAGGGAAGACGAAGAGGGGTTCGCCGGGAGACGAATACATTTGTGAAAGCCAACAACACATTAAATACAACTTCACGAAAGCACCACGTCGATACTGATTACCGTCTGCCTTAGGACAATATCAACGTCTCTTTTATTTTTCAGGTTAGAATTTAAATTGAGCGATGTAAGTTTCAGAATGTAAATGGAGAT
>CAZTDB010000176.1:0-5695 GCA_964612385.1 uncultured Ignavibacteriaceae bacterium | reverse complement strand
TTTATAGGTTAAGGGAAGAAGCTAAAGCTAAAAAAGCCGGTGAGTTAAAAACTCCTAGATTTACTTCACAGCAGCCTCCTGAGGAAGAACAAATAAAAGAATTTGTTGTTGAAGAAGAACCTGAAGAAAAGCCTTTTGTTCCCCCGCCTCCAATTCCAAAGGAAAAACCGGAGGAGATAATTCAAGTAGAAGCAGAAAAGCCTGTTATTCAAACTGAAGACAAAGCAGAACAGGAATTTGAATTGGAGACTGAATCACCGCCAATACCGGACATGGATGGTAAAGAATCGTTTGATCAAATGGCAGGTGAAGAAGATATATCAGCTTCGCCGGTACAGGATTTTGAGGTTGTTTCTCCAGCAAGAAAAACATCAGAGTTATACAGACCAAGCCAGCATACTCAAATCAGTGAAAGGGATACGAAAAGTCTCATCACAAAGTTAAAGGAGAAGACAGCGGCTGAAAAGGAAATGAAAAAGATAAGAGGAAAAGTTACAGAAGCTCCACCGCCGCCAAAAGCTCCGGCTGCTGCCGATGAGATCGAAATTCCCGAACCGGTACCTTCATTTAAAAGAACGGCAAGACATCCATCCTACATTGAAGAACCAAAAAAGAAGAAAATAAATTTTACGCTCATTGGTTCGATTATTCTTTTCGTAATCGTAGGTTTAGGACTATTATATGTATATCAAAAATTATCGGCGGATGTTAACAAGTATCAAGGTGAAATTGACAGGCTAAATCAAGAAATTAAGAGTCTTTCCGGCAGCATTGAAAAAAACCAAGATCTCCAAAATATACTTGACTCGGAAAACTTAAAAATCATTACTTTCTCAAGAACCAATTGGATTCAAACCGGCGGAGGGAAGTTAGTGATAAGCTTAGATCAGAGTAAGGGTTTCATCCAATTCTATCAGATGCCAAGTCCGCCTCAGGATAAAGCTTATCAATTATGGGTAAAAATCTCCACTATCTTTATCCCGCTTGGTATTTTTAATCCTATACTTCCTATCGAATATTATCCATTTGATCTGCCTCAATTATCAAGCGAACCTAAAACAGATTTTATTCTTACCGAAGAACCGGTGGGAGGTTCGGATAAACCCGGAAGAAAGGTTATACTTACAGGTTCACTCCAATAACTAAGATTTATTTCATCTTCCGTATTCAGAAAGCAGAATGTCCTTCGAGGTAGTTTAATAATTTAATTACCCTCTTCCGCTGTCTCTGCTAATAAGAAAAATAATTCCTGCCGCTATTAAAAGCACCACCCAATATTTCAACGATATATTAACCAAAGCATTCATAAATTCAACAAAATTAATGTTTCCGGTTAGAAGCGTTAGAATTAACCCTGCTGCTAATAAAGTAATTGAAGAGAATAATGCATATTTATCTTCTCTGTCTTCAAGGAAAAGCATAAACGCACTTATAGCTGAAATTAAAATTATTACGGGAAAGACTAACCGCGAAGGATTTGCAAATTCAAAGTTGCTTAGTAGAAACAATATTATTCCGATTAAGAAAACCGAACTGCCAATGAACAAAACCTTTTTTTGTTTTTTCCCGAAGGACGAATAAACAACACTGATGCCGTAGAATATGCAAACATAACCGAAAATCTCGGCGGTTCCGGCGTTGATTATTCCGATAATCTTTAAAATGATTGAAAGCGCCAGGAAGGTAAGCAGATATATTATAATCGGTTGACGGATGTTCAAAAGTTAGCAGCCTTTAAATAATTTGGTTTGTGCGGGTATCGATTATTCTTCTCTCGGTTACAATTCTGTCAATGCGGATATCGTGCATTTCATATTCGAGTGCAGAAAACACCTGATACTCGAATGCGAGTGCGTATTTTGGTGCATGAGTTTTTCTGAGCAAAGCATCATAATATCCACCGCCGCTGCCGACTCTCTGTCCCAAAATTGAAACCGCTGCACACGGAACTAATACTAAGTCAATATCTGCCATGTCATCATCAATACCAATTTTAGGTTCAAGAAATTCATCCTCATTTGTAATTAAATCTTCCCATGAAGTAAATTGAGCACGGCGAAATGCTTTAGTGTGCGGATTAAATTTTGGAATAAAAACAGACTTGCCCCATCCTTCTGCTGTTTCGATTATTTTTTTTGTATCTACTTCGAATGGATATTTTGATATATATATGAAGAGATTATTTGCATACACGAAATTGTCTGCTTGAGTAAGTCTATCGCAAATTTTTTGAGCCTTATCTGCCGCTTCGCTGCGTGGAATTTCCTTCTGACGCCTATCTATAATCCGGCGCACTTCGGATTTTGGTATGGGAGTTTTTGGTTTCAAGTTAATTTTCTTCTAAAAAAACGACCCGATAAATTAAAACTGAATAAATTAGCGGGAATCGATCCCATTTGTAAATTGAATATTTTTTTATAACACAGAATAATCGTTCAGGTTTGAGTGTTGAAATCTGTGCTTAACTGTAAATAAATATCTTTGCACAGATTCCGACTCGTAAAACGATGCACATAATCTGTGCTACGAAATGCGTTTCAAAAAACTTACAATATCCTTTGCCCCATGCTCGATGCTATCAAGTCGGCTGCGAAAAGAGCACTCCGGTTTTTGTTGTCTAAAATAGGATTTACTTCCGTAACTTCCAATGAAGACATGCAGCCGCACTCGGCAATCGATTCCATCAGCAAGTGAGCCTCGCGGTAGGTTAATCCGCCGTGAACCGGAGTTCCGACACCGGGGGCTACAAACGGATCAACGCAATCTAAATCGAAACTTACATGTATATGATCTACTTTTTCTTTGAATTGCTTAAGCACCCGCGAAATTATCCTGTGAATTCCGAGTTTATCTACATCAGACATTGTATAGACTGGAAGATTTAATTTCTTAATATTAAGTCTCTCTAAAGTATCGATGCTTCGTATACCAATGAGTGCGCAATTTTCGGAAAGAATTTTGGGTGTGAATCCGTAGAATCCGGTCAACTTTTCATGCCCCAATCCTAATGCGGCGGCTAATGGCATTCCGTGAATATTACCGGAGGGTGTGGTTGCATCGGTATTCATATCTGCATGAGCATCAATCCAAATTACACCCATTACAAGCTTATTTTTTCTGCAGTATGAAGAAATACCTGCAATAGTTCCAAGTGCCATCGAGTGATCTCCGCCGATACAAAGAGGAAATTGATTTCTTTCGAGGACTCTTTCAACTCGTTCGGCTAATTTTTTTGATGTCTTTAATATTTCGGGAAGATATTTCAGCCTGGAATTTGTAATTCTTTGCCTCTCCATAATTTGGATATTTATATCCCCGCCGTCTATTACCTTGTAACCTAACGATTCAAGCTTAGGCTGAAGATTAGCAATCCTTAAAGCAGATGGTCCCATGTCCACTCCTCTTCTGCCCGAGCCAAGGTCCATAGGAAAGCCAATAATATTAACTGTTTTAGTTGGTGGATTTTTCATTAGCGTCGGTGATGTACAAAATAATTTTAAGTTTATAAATAATATTAAAGCATATTAAGATTTCTAATTAACTTTCTTGGTTTCAAAATCAAGCCCCTATTTCATAACTACAGGGATTCTAATATTACAGCGATTACATTGTCTATAAATATCTTGTCCCTGCCGGGACAAAAATACTTTTAATTTTCTTTAAAGATGATAAAAGTCCCTGAGGAATTAAGTATAGATTATTTGATCACCACAAGAAATCAAAATTCCTACTGCCTGGCGGCATATAAATAGGAACGACATATAAAACCTTTATTTGGGACAGATATGATTTAATCACAAAGTTTCCTAAATTTTTACGCTTCCACCATTCTCATAAAAATTCCGGTTTCATTACTTTTATTATCAAGCTCGCACACAAAACTCTTTAGATTGGCTCATTGAAATAGTGCCGATCTGTTTCCGCTAAAAATAATCTATATTATTCTTATATTTTGCTCTAAAATATATGCAAAAAATTAACAGCGGTAATAATACTGCTTCAATTTATGAGGCGTATCTTAAAAGGTCTAATTGGAAATTTTATATTGCATTACTATTAAAAATCTTAACATTTCCTTAATGAACATACCTTTTTAGAGAAGACTCAATTATTCTTATAAAAATACAGCCGGATACAAAATGACTACATTCACAAAAGAACCGGTCCAAAGAATCGACCCCAAAATAAGTGTTGGTATTTTAACCGAAGAGAAAATTGAGTTTGAATTGCACGGCGATTTTAAGGTTGCCGGTTTACATCAAACTTTCAGCGGGCTGTTTACAGCTCAAATAGTAAACGATACAATCCTTTGTAAAGGTGCCGGCGAAAAGCTTCAAATATTGGATGAAATAATTTTTGAGCCTCAGGATCCCGCTTCCGAATCATTTTTATTAAAGGATGTAACTATCGGAGTTAAATTTCATTGGGAAAGAAAAGAGAAACAAAGATTTACCGGCTCGCTCAAATTAATGAAAGATAAAAACAAAATTGCGGCAATAAATATTCTGCCTATAGAAAAATATCTTGTAAGTGTAATTTCTTCCGAGATGAGCGCTAAATCGTCTCTTCAATTGCTGAAGGCTCATGCAATAGTTTCGCGCAGCTGGTTTTTAGCCCAAATAGAAAAATCGAAAACTATTAAAAAAGAAAAGACCGAATATGATTCTGCATTTAAATCCGATACTGAATACATAAAATGGTACGACAGAGAAGACCATACCCTGTTCGATGTATGCGCCGACGACCACTGCCAAAGATATCAGGGAATTACAAAGGTATTTACAAACGTAGCCCGTGAAGCAGTTGAACAAACCAAGGGAATTGTGCTGATGAGCGGAGATAATATTTGCGATACCCGTTATCACAAAGCCTGCGGCGGAATAACCGAATCCTTCGGAAACGTTTGGGAGCCTCTCTCTTATCCTTATTTGCGTTCAGTGATAGATTACAAATTCGAACCGGATAGTTATAATTTAGATTTTTCAAACGAGAAGAACGCTGAAAAATGGATACGCAGCAATCCGCCTGCTTACTGCAATACAAATGAAAAAAGAATTTTAGCCCAAGTCCTGTTAGATTACGATCAGGAAACCAAAGATTTTTATCGCTGGAGAATAGAATATTCACAGCAAGAAATCTCTTCATTAATTAAAGAGAAAAGCGGAATTGACTTTGGTGAAATTTTAGACTTGCTTCCCGTAGAAAGAGGTGAATCTGCAAGATTAATAAAACTTAAAATAGCGGGAACGAAAAAATCTCTAATCGTTGGAAAAGAGCTTGAGATTAGACGAACTCTTTCACCAAGTCATTTGTACAGCTCAGCATTCGTTGTCGAGAAGAAAAATATTCAAAACAGCATTCCACAAAAATTTATTTTAATAGGTGCCGGATGGGGACATGGAGTAGGGTTGTGCCAGCTTGGAGCTGCAGTAATGGCAGCCAGAGGTCACTTGTTCGATGAAATTCTGCTGCATTATTTTACCGGCGCCGAGCTGAAGAAAATTTATTGACTAATGTAAAAGGCTGCATAAACAGAGATGATGTCTCATGCTTAAGAGTCAGTGAATCACAAAATGTCGCCTCTCCGTTTGTTAATAATGTCCGTCTCATCCGTGTTTCAATTCCCCGCACCAATGGGAAAGAGATTCGCAGAATGCACTTTAATTAGATGAAAGATATATGAAAATTTTGTACT
>CAZTDB010000175.1:0-5706 GCA_964612385.1 uncultured Ignavibacteriaceae bacterium | reverse complement strand
GGATAACTTGCATTTCCTCTGTCGATAGCTTTTCAAACGGTTCATCACCGGAAGTTTCTTTTTTCCCGCGGGGAAACGGGAAAATATATTTTATGTAAGGTTCAGAATAAGTTTCTATTTTATGTTTGATTGCGGTTTCATGCCTGGATTGGTTTGGCTTATTGTTTAATGCGGTTAAGTATCTTAGAGCAGTGAGTTCTTTTCCGATGCCATTAACTCCCTGAAATATATAAGCGTGGGGTATTTGCGAGGATGAAATTAGTTGTGAAAGTATTCTAACAGCATTTTCTTGTCCGTATATTCCTTCCCATTCATCATACATGTGCACACTCTAAAAAAGTAGCTTTATTCGAACTAAAAGTGGTAGCCCTAAAAAATAGAACATCCTTTGTACCGGTTATTGATTAACCGATTTATCTTTTAATAAGATATAATCACATACCGGTTAATAATCATCTTCATTGTAAAAGAAATCTTCATCAGTAGGATAATCCGGCCAGATATCCTCAATGGATTCGTAAGGTTCGTCGGAATCTTCTAATTCCATAAGATTCTCAATCACTTCATATGGAGCACCAATTCTATCAGCATAATCGATCAACTCTTCTTTGGTAGCCGGCCAAGGTGCATCATCTAAGTAGGAAGCTAATTCAACTGTCCAAATCATCTACTAGTACTCCATATAAAATTATTTTTTTGACTTGAATTCGATGAACCCCATATCGTCGAAGAAAAATTCGATTGGATTTTGCTTTATACCATTATGATGAACTTCATAATGTAAATGAGGACCGGCAGAGAGCCCTGTGTTTCCGGATTTAGCAATTAAGTCTCCACGTTGTACTCTTTGTCCTTCTTTAACCCTAACAGCAGAAAGATGAGCGTATAGTGTTCTATAGCCAAAGCCGTGGTCAATCTCTACCGCCAAGCCATAACCGCCTCTATATCCAACAAACTCCACAGTACCCTTTCCTGCAGCATGTACAGAAGTACCGACATCAGTAATAATATCGATTCCTTCATGCATTCTTCTTATGTTTAGTATAGGATGTAAACGCATTCCGAAACCGTGCGCTGAAATAGTACCTATGGATGGCTTGATTGCCGGTAAAGCTTCGAATAATTTTTTATTCTCTAATAATTTATCAGAGATTTCTATGTATTGGCTCTTTTCGAATTCAATTTTTCTTGTTACTTCTTCTATATAAGATAGCGCGTTATTTAATTTCAAATCTGATTCGTTATTGAGAAAATCAAAGGAATTGTCGAATGGGCTGCCTCCAATACCAAGCATTCTTTCCTCGCCGGAAATTGGAGGTAAATTAGCTGCAATTCTTAGTTCATTATTAACCTGAGTTAAACTATCTAATTGATTATTTAACACGGTATATCGGTCCTTCAACTCCATTAATTTATTCTTTAACATATCATTTTGAAACTGAAGAGAAGATAAGCTAAAATCTTGATTTGTTAAAGAATAAATTACTGAGTATCCGCCTATTAAAATGGAACTACAAATAAAAACTGCCCCGACTAACAGTAAAGCAAGTTTCCTTTTGTAGTTTTTAATCTCAACAAATTGCAGTTTTGACTGGGAAAAGTAGTATAATTTTTTCATAAATCGGTGGCGGAATGTATAAAATTAAGTGCTATTTGTCAAGGTTACTACCACCAAAATCATTCAAAATCATGCTCAAAATAATCAACCCCTCGTAAATCGTCAATATTGTTAACATTTTGAATCCTATCCTTAAGCCGCGACTGAAATTCACGGGCTGCATCGTAACCGTAGTGTTTTAATAGGTAATTCAGGCTGATGACTTCAGAAATTACAGTAATATTTTTCCCCGGTAAAATAGGCAATTTAACATAGGGGATTTCAACATCCAGAACATTAACACTACGCTCATCAAGTCCTGTTCGAGTATACTCTCCTTTATCATCCCAAATCTCAAGCTCTACAATAATTTCCAGCCTCTTCTGGAAACGAATTGCTCTTATACCAAACATCCGTTCAACATCAATAATCCCCAAGCCGCGTATTTCGAGGAAGTGTTTGGCAAGATTAGTTCCTGCCCCCAATAAAATTCCTTCACCTTTCTTAGTCAAAATAATAACATCATCGGCAACTAGACGATGCCCCCGTTCGATAAGGTCAAGCGCCACTTCACTTTTGCCTATGCCTGACTTACCCACAAACAAAACTCCGATTCCGTACACATCTACAAAAGAACCATGTATTGATACACGCGGAGCAAATTGATCGTCTAAAAAATCGCTCACCAAATAGACGAGCTTTGTAGTAGAAAAAGGGCTGCCGAACAGCGCTACGTTATTTTTATTCGCCAATTCAACTAAAATAGGAAAAGGTTCGTTTCCGTCAGTAAGAATAATACATGGTATTTCAAATTGGAATATTCTGCTTAAGGCATCAAACTTTTTTGAATCTGAGAGTTGAGACAGATATCGCATTTCCGTATTTCCGAACACCTGAACTCTGCTGTAAGAGAATAAATCCACAAACCCGGCAAGAGCTAAGCCGGGTCTGTGTAAATTCTGTTCGTAGATTTTTTTTTCAAATCCCGAATCATCGGAAAAGAGTTTCAATTTAAAAGCATTCTTTGAATTGTTATAAAGAAAACCCACTGAAATGCTTTCGATACGGGAAATTGACTTTTGGTTAATCTTCATTCTTAATTCGAACTGTTCTTTTCGTTTTTAGTTTTTTAAGCTGCCTAACTATTTTTTCAACAGCAGCACTAACAGATTTTTTAAATTCATCAGATTCACCAACTGCCTTGAGGATTTGTCCGGGCACCTGAACGATTATTTCACCGATTTTGATGCTGTCTTTATTGTTTTGATAACTTAATATTACATCCACATTCTGAATATCGTCGTTGTACTTACTGAGAGATTTAACTTCATCGGTAATGAAGTCTTTCAATGTCTCGCGGGCTTTAAATTTTCGGGCGGTTATTGAGATGTTCATAAATCCTCCGTTTATTTATGATTTTGGATGTGCCTTTTTATATGTTTTTTTTAATCTTTCTATACTCACATGAGTGTAAATTTGAGTTGTAGAAAGATTTTCGTGTCCTAATATTTCTTTTACCGCTCTCAAGTCAGCACCGTTATCCAGCATGTGAGTAGCAGCGCTGTGCCTTAATATGTGAGGACTTTTTTTCTTTAAATCCGAAACTTTCGCAAGATACTTATTAATTATTCTGTGCACTAACCGCGGGTAGATCTGTTTACCATTCCCGGTTATTAACAATGCATCCTTCTGGTTCAAATCTCTAGTTAATAAATACTCACGAATAATTTCCAAAGATTTATCTCCAATAGGAACATATCGAATTTTATTTCCCTTACCCCAAATGTGAAGGGTTTTGCGGTCAATGTCAAGATCTCCCAATTTCAATCTGCACAATTCTGAAACACGAAGTGCACAACCATATAACAGTTCAAAAATAACTTTTATAAGTGCCGCATCGTCTTCGCTTTCTTCAGCTATAGTATAAACTTGAAGAATTGACTCCGTAGTAACAATGCCCGGCAGTTTTCTGCTCGATTTTGGATTGGAAATATTAGTCATCGGATTTGAATTTGCATAGCCATTCGAATAGGCAAATTTGAACAGCCCTCTTAAGGATGATAGTTTACGGGAAATTGATACTTTATCTAAGCTAAGCTCATTAAGTTCAGCTAAGTATGATTTAATGAATTTCTCGGAAATGGCACCTACATCCGCCTTGCTATTAATCCGGCAGAAATTCGTAAATGAAGATAGATCTTCTCCATACGATTTAATTGTATTTCCCGAATATCTTTTAATGTTTTTTAGCATATCGAGATATTCAGAAATTATTGTGCTAATATCCATTTTAGTTTTCTGATTCTTCAACAGCTTCGGGTATCACCTCTTCACCGCAAACCGGACACCTTAAATAGTTACCTTTCTTTATTGAATATCTTTGCTCTAAATATTCCGAATCACCGTTTGGACACGGATTTGGTATTGGTTTATACCAGCCCACAAAATCACAATCCGGGTATCTCGAACAGCCATAAAATAATTTATTTTTACGCGACTTTCTTTCAACAATATCACCTTCTTTACATTTAGGACATTTTACTCCTAAGCTGATGTTTTTAATAAAATCGCACTCGGGATATTTTTCACAACCGATGAATCTGCCGAACTTTCCTTCTCTATAAACAGTTCTGCTTCCGCATTTTTCGCATTTCTCGCCGGTGTATTCCGGTTCTTGATTTTGAAGATTATATTCTTTGAATGATTTGATGTTCTTACATTCCGGATAATTGCTGCAGGCTAAAAACTTTCCGAATCTGCCAATTTTGATAACCATTTCACCGCCGCAAAGATCGCACTTTATTTTTTCCACATTATTTTCAACTTTTTCGAGCGCATTAGAAAAAGGATGATAAAAATCATTTAGTACATTAACATACTCATTTTCCCCTTGAGCTATCTGATCAAGTTCACTCTCCATGCTTGCGGTAAAATCCTCGTTAATGATATCCGGAAAATTTTTAACAAGAATAGAATTAACCTCTCTTCCAAGCTTAGTCGGAATTAATTTTCTATCAACCTGGTCAACGTATTTTCGATCCTGAATTGTACTAACAATAGATGAATAAGTGCTTGGTCTGCCGATTCCTTTACTTTCAAGCTCTTTAATTAAAGTGCTTTCAGTAAACCTTGCCGGAGGTCTTGTAAAATGCTGGGTTTTTTTCAACTCATTAAGCTGTAATAATTGAGATTTTTCCAATCCAACCGGAATAGATTCATTACGATATTCTTCTTTGTCCTCAGCATTTTCTTTTCGCTCAGGTAATTCTTCATATACTTGAAAAAATCCATTGAAAAGAACTGCTGTACCGAATGCTTTAAATAAAAATTCATCCGCTTTAATTTCAACAATGGTAGTCTCAAGTCTGGCTGGACTCATCTGAGATGCCAAAAATCTTTTCCAAATTAATTCATACAACTGAAACGATTTTTTATCAAGATATTTTTTTACCATTTCAGGAGTGTAGCTCATATTTGTCGGTCGAATAGCCTCATGCGCATCCTGAACATTTGCTTTTTTCCTTTTCCCATTATTGTTTATTTCAGGTATATACTCGTTGCCGAAATTTGAGGCAATATAATTTCGTGCTTCGGCTGCGAATTCATCGCTTATTCTTACCGAGTCAGTACGCATATATGTAATTAATCCGGCAGTTCCTTCTGTTCCTAAGTCAACTCCTTCATACAACTTTTGAGCAATTCCCATCGTTTGCTTGGGACGCATCTTCAAACGTTTGGAAGCCTCAGCTTGCAGCGTACTGGTGATAAACGGTGAAGGAGGATTTCTTTTTATATGCCGTTTGATAACATTAGAAATTTCAAACTTTGATTTAGCTTTAATTGCATTAAAATATTTTAAAGCTTCATTTTCGGTTGAGATCGCAATGTTGCTCCGAAGAAATTCTGCCCAGTCAGCCTCGGTCATTACCGGCTTAGGCTGAATCTTGATATCCTTTGCATTGATGCTGAATAGTTTAGCCCGGAAAGTTTCACCCTTATCTGTTTCGAAAATTGCCCAGATCGACCAATACTCGGTTGTGGTAAATTTTTCGATATCATCTTCTCTATCGCAGATCAACTTAAGCGCAACCGATTGTACTCTTCCTGCT
>CAZTDB010000174.1:0-5714 GCA_964612385.1 uncultured Ignavibacteriaceae bacterium | reverse complement strand
ATGTGATGGCTAAAGAAAAAACAGTTAAAGCCACAGGCACTTGGGTTAAAGCAAAAAACTATCATATAGATAAGGAAAACAAAACCTTCACATTTTACATGGCAGACCAAAACGGTTTGGAAATGAAAGTTGTTTATGAAGGAACGATTCCAAACAACTTTGAAACTGCTACAAGTGTTGTTGTTACCGGGCAATATATTAACGGATATTTTCATGCAAGAGATATTTTAACTAAATGTCCAAGCAAATACGAAGAAGAAAACGTAAAGGCTTCAAGTCTATAAGCCTTTTAAAATTCAATCTGCACTCAATTCTTTATTAAAGAATTTTTTATTAAGATTTTAAGGATTAACAAATGATTGGCAGCATCTTATTAACTTTGGCTTTGGTAAGCAGTATCATCGCAATGGTGATGTATTTCTTAAATTACCGTGGTTACCGCAATACAATAAATTACGGAAGAGTTGCGTATCACTTAATGGCAATGTTAGTGATTGCCGCCTCTGCAGTTTTCTTATACGCAATTCTTACTCATGACTACAGCTTGAAATATGTTTACAGCTACACAAGCACCAATTTACCGACCGGAATTCTTGCTGCAACTTTTTGGGCAGGTCAGGAAGGAAGCTTTATGCTTTGGGTGCTGTTGACGGCTATTGTAGGTATTTTTCTGCAATCGTACAGCTCAAAAAGAGGCGACCTTGAACCGCGGGTAATGGCAGTCTTTACCTTAGCCACTACTTTTTTGCTTGTGATGGTTTCGCCGATGTTCAAAAATCCTTTCGCATTTATTTGGAGCGATCCGATTTTCATAAATGCAAAACATATAAATGCAGCTTTATTTTCTCAGCCATTTCTGCAGAACTTCATGTTCAGCGATAATTCAACAGGACAAAATTTTATCAAGATGAACGGTGAACTTTACGCCGCTCTATCTTCAGCAGGCATTTCCGTTAAAGATTTCATAATAAACGGAAGAGGTTTAAACCCGCAGCTACTAAATTTTTGGATGCAGATTCATCCGCCAATTTTATTTATCGGATTTGCAATGGCTACGGCTCCCTATAGTTTCGCCATGGCTGCACTAATGAAAAACGATTATCGCGATTGGATCAAACAGTCATTACCTTGGATTCTTGCTGCTGCGGGTGTATTAGGATTGGGTATTATGCTTGGTGGTTATTGGGCTTATGAAATGCTTGGATGGGGCGGCTATTGGGCATGGGATCCTGTTGAAAATTCCAGTTTAATTCCATGGCTGGTTGCTGTGGCGGCTATTCATACAATGCTGGTGCAAAAGAGGAGCCAGGCTAAAGCTAATTTAGGTAAGTTTGCTAAAACAAATTTGATATTATGTATACTAACTTATATTCTCGTTCTTTACAGCACTTTTCTTACCCGAAGCGGAGTGCTTGGTGATGCTTCGGTACACTCGTTTGTTGACCCGGGTGCAATTGTTTATCTATTTCTTTTACTTTTTATAGGAACATTTATTCTGCTTGGCGTAGGTATGGTTGTGTATCGATGGAAGGATTTAACAGTGGATGCTGAATTTGACGAAGGGCTTCTTTCACGCGATCTTGCACTCTTTACAGCGGCTGTGGTTCTCAGCGCTTCCGCAATTATTGTTTTTGTCGGAACGTCGGCGCCTATCTTCGGGCATGCTGTGGATACTTTCTTTTATAATGAAATGCATCTTCCTATTGCAATTATCATAGGTCTTCTGAATGGTCTTAGCTTACTGCTTAAATGGAAACAAACAAACGGACAAGATTTACTTAAACGATCTTTATTTGCTGTATCGTCCGCGCTTCTGGTTACATTGCTGATAGTATTATTTGGAAAAGTTTACGATATAATGATGATACTGTTAGCCTTCTCTGCTGCCTTTGCTTTCTTCGTTAATGCCGAGATTGCATATAAAATTATCACCGGGAATTTAAGAATGCTCGGCGCTTATGTAGCTCATATCGGAATTGCTTTGTTTATTCTTGGAGTAATTGGTTCTGCTGCATACAGCCAGGAGAAAGATATTGACCTCATCAAAGGTGAAGCGAAAGAGATATTCGGTTATAAGCTTACTTTTACAGGTTATCACCCGATTGAAGATAATACTAAGTTTGCGTTTAACATAAATCTCAGCAAAGGAGAAAAGAATTACAAAATTTCTCCTGTAATGTATATAAGCGAATTTAATAACGGATTGATGCGTGAACCGGCTATCTTAACAATGGTAACAAAAGACTTCTATGTCTCACCTTTAGGATACGATGAAGGAAACAGCCATGCAGGGCATGATCATGGTGAGAAGAGCATTATGCTTCAATTGGGTTCATCGGTTAATTATGAGAATTCAAAAATTACATTTAATGAATTTGTGTTTCCTCAAAATGCCCGTGAGGCTATGATGGCAGGAAGCGATTTTGAAATTGGTGTTTTATTAACAGTTGAACACGAGGGAAAAAAATATGATACAAAGGTTGCTCTGCAAAACGTTTCCGGTGAAAGAAAACTTACATCAACAGAAATCAAGGACGCCAATCTTAAGATTGAATTGTTGAATTTAGATGCCTCCGGAAAAGTAGAACTTTTCGTAAGTAATCTTGACGGCAGCCAATCTGCCGGAGTAGAACAAACCGGTAAAGAAGTTTTATCAATATCAGCAAGCATTAAACCGTTTATTAATCTTGTTTGGGTGGGAGTGCTTGTTTTGGTTCTGGGTTTTGTAATATCAGTTGTTAGAAGATTAAAAGAATCAATCCATTAAGATTTTTATATAAAGCCTGGTTCGACCCAGGTTTTTTCTATATCTTTATTCATGAGGCGCATCTAAAAAGGTTTTATTGGCAAATTTTTTGTTTGAATATTTATACTAATCGAAACATTTCCTTGATAAAAATATCTTTTTAGAGAAGACTCATTTGTGATTTTATAATTGCATGTATCTATATAAATGAGGGAGATATGTCTATTCTAAACAGTTTCAAAAAAAGAATTACACTAATTATTTCACTCACTTCCGTGTCTTTTCTTGCATTGCTCCCTTCCGTTCCTGACGAGGGGATGTATCCACTGAGCGAAATTCATAAAATTGATTTGACAAATGCCGGATTAAAAATAGATATTGATGAAGTATATAATACTGAAGGGGCAAGCATAGTTGATGCACTTGTAAAAGTAGGCGGTTGTACCGGTTCATTTGTTTCAGCAGAAGGTTTAATTCTCACTAATCATCATTGTGCATTCGGTGCCGTTCAGAGAGTAAGCACAATACAAAATAACTATCTTGAAAACGGTTTTCTTGCAAAAAATAAGCATGAAGAGCTTGAAGCAAAAGGAATTACCTGCCGAATTACCGATTCATATCAAGATGTATCGGATATTCTTTTAGAAGCAGCAAATTCAGCACCCGACATTGCATCGCGTACTAAAGCCATCGCAGATAAAATAAGTGAATTAGTGGCTCAAGAACAAAAGAAAGATTCTACAATTACTGCACAAGTATCTGAAATGTTTGTAGGGAAATCTTATGTGCTGTTTCGCTACAAAACAATTTATGATGTTCGTTTAGTTTATGTACCTCCAAGATCGATTGGCGAGTTTGGAGGGGAATCCGATAATTGGATTTGGCCCCGACACACCGGAGATTTTGCTTTCCTCAGAGCTTATGTTGCCCCCGACGGCATGCCTGCTAAATATTCTGAAGAAAATATTCCTTATACTCCAAAGCATCACTTAACGGTAAATCCATCCGGTGTTGAGGAAGAAGATTTTGTTTTTTTACTTGGTTATCCAGGAAGAACATTTCGTCATCAACCATCGCAGTATCTTGAATACCAGCAGAAAATTTTACTTCCTTATATATCAAAATTAAATAGATGGTTGATTGATTTGTATGAGATGCGGAGTGCCGATGATCCCGATTTCGGACTTAGTATTTCTTCAAGAATCAAAAGTCTGGCAAATACCATGAAAAACTATGAGGGTAAGCTTAATGGAATAGACAGACTGAATCTAATTGAAAATAAAAAGAAAGAAGAAGAAGAACTTTATGAATACATCAGATCGGATTCTGAATTATTCGGAAGGTATGGTAACATTCTAAATGAGATTGATGAAGTGTATAAAGAGATATTCCATGAAGGGAGAATTCCTCTTTTTCTATCTCAGTTGAAACGAAATGTGAATCTGTTTCAACTTGTGTCCCATTTTATCGATTACGAAAATGAATTATTAAAGCCTGAAGCAGAACGAAAGGAAATATTTAAAGAGGAAAAAAAGAATGAACTCTTGAGAAGAATCTCAGCAGCGTACTCTAAGTTCGATCCCGCTCTCGACCAAATGATCCTTGAAAAAATGCTTTCGGATATAGTAAGCTTTCCTGAGTTTGAACAAAATAACCTGCTGCAATTACTTAATTTAAAGCCCGATGCAAATTATATTAAAGAAATTACAGATAAATTCTATAACGAATCCGTTGTTCTCGAGTCGGATGCATTTAAAGCTTTATTCGAACTTGATAAAGACGCACTTAATTTAATTAACGATTCATTTATCAACTTTGCTCGAAACATCGGTAAAATTGAAGCCGGGCTTGAGAACGCAAAAAATTTACGTGAAGGTAAATTGAATATTTTACTAGCACCATATCTCGATATGAAAATGGAATGGCAAAAAAAGTCTTTTATACCGGATGCAAATTCTACTCTAAGGTTAACTTACGGATACGTCCGGGGATATTCGCCGGCAGATGCAGTTTATTATTCTTCCATCACAACGCTGCGCGGAGTAATTGAAAAAGGGAAAGCAGAAGGAAATTATTCGCTGCATCCGAAAATAAAAGAACTCTACGAGAAAAAAGATTTTGGACAATTTAAAAGTAAAAAGTTGAATGATGTTCCGGTTGGAATTTTGTATAACACCGACACAAGCGGCGGTAATTCAGGCAGTCCAATATTGAATGCATACGGCGAATTAGTTGGAGTAAACTTTGACCGTGCTTACGAAGCTACAATAAATGATTTTGCCTGGTCTGAAGATTACAGCCGTTCCATTGGTGTTGATATTAGATACATTTTGTGGATTACACAAAAATTAGGTAAAGCAGAATACTTATTGAAAGAAATGGGACTAACTGAAATAAACGGATAAAAAATTGAAGAATTAAGTGTTCGATGCTTGACAAAGTAAGTGCCTATAATTAAGTTTAGACGCCTTTTTTGAAGGCACTTTTTTTTAATGATCGAATATCTCATTTCCGCAGTAGCTCAATGGTGGATCCCGACAAAAGTCGGGATGTTAACCGGAGGGTTACAGGAAGAAAAGAAAAAATTCCGCAGTAGCTCAATGGTGGATCCCGACAGGGTCGGGATGTTAACCGGAGGGTTGCATGAAGAAAAGAAAAAATTCCGCAGTAGCTCAATGGTGGAGCATCCGGCTGTTAACCGGAGGGTTACAGGTTCGAGTCCTGTCTGCGGAGCGAATGAACCCCGAAAAGCAAATCGGGGTTTTTTATTATATGCCTTACTATTTATACATACTGCAATCAGAAAAAAACGGAATCTATTATAAAGGCTCATCGAGTGATCCTGAGAAAAGACTGAAACATCACAATACAATCGAAAAAGGATTTACAAGCAGATACCGTCCATGGAAAATAGTTTACAGGAAAGAATATCCAAGTAAAGAAGAAGCAATGCAAGCCGAAAGGAAAG
>CAZTDB010000173.1:0-5716 GCA_964612385.1 uncultured Ignavibacteriaceae bacterium | reverse complement strand
AACTTTACGAGAGAGGGAAAGCAAACGGATTAAAACAAATAAAACTGCTTTCGAAAGATGAGCTTAAAGAATGCGAACCCTTTGCCGATGGAATTGCCGGACTTTTTGTGGGAGAAACAGGTATAGTTGATTTTGCCGACGTAACGAAAAAGATGGCTGAAGTGTTCGAAGCAGCAGGAGGGGAAATTAAATACCGGCATAAATTTTTATCGGTTAATAAGTCGCAAGATTATTTAATTATCGAAACATCCGGTAGTGATATAAAAACGGATTTGTTAATCAATTGCGGAGGACTTTATTCAGATCGAATTGCAAAAATGTGCGGAATAAATCCATCATTAATGATCATCCCTTTTCGCGGTGAATATTATAAGCTGAGAAAGGAAAAACAACCCCTTGTTAAGAATCTGATTTATCCCGTTCCGGATCCGCAATTTCCCTTTTTAGGAGTTCACTTTACTCGAATGATAAAAGGCGGAGTGGAAGCCGGACCGAATGCGGTGTTATCATTTAAGAGAGAAGGTTATAATAAATTCGATTTTTCTTTACATGACACAATTGAGATGTTAACTTACAGTGGATTCTGGAAGATGGCTGCAAAATATTACCGCATGGGCTTAAGCGAGTTCGTTAGATCGTTTAATAAACTTGAGTTTGTTAGAGCGCTACAAAAGCTTGTTCCGCAAATTGATATTGAGGATATTCTCCCCGGTGGTTCAGGCGTACGGGCACAGGCACTTGAGCCGGATGGAAAATTGGTAGACGATTTCCATATAATCGAAACAGACAAAATGATTAATGTACTTAATGCACCATCTCCTGCTGCTACTGCTTCATTAAGCATCGCTGAATATATATGCAGTTTGGTTGAAAAAAGAATTAGTTAATGGGTCTTTAAATACTTCAAATATGTTTATTCAATATTGACAATAAAAGTTTTTAAATTTATGTTGCCCACGCAACTGCCGGGCTAATTTAAATTCATAAGCATAATTACCGAAAGCATCAAACAATCACTACTTAAGGGTTAAAAAATGAAAAACGTCCGCGAAATTCTCAAAAGCAAAGGAACACAAGTGTATTCCATTTCTCCCGATTCTATAGTATTCGATGCACTAAAGCTGATGTCTGAGAAAGGAATCGGTGCTCTGCTTGTAATCGAAAATGAAGAAGTAGTCGGCATTCTCTCTGAAAGAGATTATGCCAGGAAAGTTATTCTGGTGGGAAAAACATCAAAGGATACATTAGTTAAAGAAATTATGTCTACAAAAGTAATGTATGTGAACAGCGATGTAAGTACGGAAGAGTGTATGGCATTAATGATTACTAAACGAATTAGGCATCTTCCTGTAATAGATAACGGAAAATTAACAGGTATAATTTCAATCGGTGATGTTGTTAAGGCAGTTATTGACGAAAAAGAATTTGTGATTGATCAATTAGTTAGATATATAACCGATGCACCGACTATGAGTAAGAAATAAAAAAAGAATTGACTTTATTTTAGATTCTACTGTGGTAAAAACTTTTCGCTTGTTAAAAAATTCAACCTAAGTTATTAACTCACGTTACGCAAAATATTAGTCAATAGATTAAATTCGAACGTAAAGACGGGGCATGCCCCGTCTTTACAACCTAATGATGCGTAAAATACCGCATAGCTTAATTACGAGAACAAACGGTTATATGAACACTGCGTAAGGTGAGTTAAACTCACCTTACGCAACGTGAAGAGATAACATCTTTTTAAAGTTCATGTTATTTAGTCTGTTGATTGATAAGATAAAAAATATATCATCCCTAAAGGGATTTTAATTCTATCGTGGTAGATTTCAGCTATAAATATTTTATCCCTAAAGGGATTTGGTACCAAAAAATAAGATACAATAATTGAAGCGTATCTAAAAAAGCCTTATTTCGAAATTTTGTATGCGAATATTCTTAATAATCGAAACATTTAAATAATGAGAATACCTTTTTAGAGAAGACTGATTAATTAAAGAATCGGAGGTTTGGCATGCTGCTTAACATGAATTACTAATTTGCAAGAGAGGGGATGAAAACACTGGCATATAAAACCTGATAAACTATATAAAAATCAATTTATGACTTTTCTTGCTTTTAGCATTTCACCTTAGCTAATTTGCATTTAACAAATTGAAATTATTGTGAGGTCAAATTGCAGTTATTAGACTATCTCATCATCGCTGCCTACTTCCTCTTCTCAATAGGAATTGCACTATATTATTCTAAACGTGCGGGTAAAAGTACCGACGAATTTTTTCTATCCGGACGAAATTTGCCGTGGTATCTTGCAGGGCTTTCAATGGTTGCAACAACTTTTGCTGCCGATACGCCATTAGCCGTTACCGAATTGGTAGCCAGAAACGGAATAGCCGGAAATTGGATTTGGTGGAACTTTGCTTTCGGCGGACTATTAACAGTATTTTTCTTTGCCAAGCTATGGCGCCGCGCAGGTATTATGACGGAAGTTGAATTTGCTGAAATACGTTATTCAGGAAAGCCCGCCAGATTTTTACGCGGTTTCCGTGCACTATATCTTGGCTTGTTTATGAACCTTATCATAATGGGCTGGGTAAATAAAGCAATGATGTCAATATTGGTTGGCATGTTCGGCATTCCCGAAACCGAAGTATATTTTTATGTTTTCGGTTGTATGCTGTTAGTGGCAATTTACTCCGCACTATCCGGTTTGTGGGGAGTTGTTGTAACCGATGCGTTTCAATTTATTATGGCAATGACAGGCACAATCATTCTTGCTGTGTTAGTAGTAAATTCATCTCAAGTCGGCGGTATTGCCGGTATGCAGGAAAAACTCCCGGAATTTGTATTTGAATTCTTTCCTACTATAAGTGACAGCGGAGTTTTAGGAGAAGCATTTGCATTATCAATTGCTGCATTTTTAGCTTACGTAGCTATTCAGTGGTGGGCATCCTGGTACCCCGGAGGTGAACCCGGCGGAGGTGGTTACGTTGCACAGCGAATGATGTCGGCTAAAGACGAAAAACATTCATTATTCGCTACTCTCTTTTTTCAAATTGCTCATTATGCGATAAGACCCTGGCCCTGGGTTTTAGTTGGCTTGGCTACTTTAATTATCTATCCCGAACTCGGACCGAATGAAAAGCGAATGGGCTACATCTACGCAATGAATGATTTTTTGCCATTGGGGTTGAAGGGACTGCTTGTTGCTGCATTCTTTGCCGCCTATATGAGCACAATTGCAACGCAGTTGAACTGGGGAACTTCTTACATCATTAATGATTTTTACAGAAGATTTGTTTCGAAAGAAAAAAAGGAGAAACATTACGTATTTGCGTCAAGGGCAACAACCATTTTGCTAATGCTTATTTCAATTTTTGTTACATTATTAATTGAAAGAATTTCGGGTGCGTGGGAGTTTATCCTCGAAGCCGGTGCCGGTGTCGGTTTGGTGCTTATCTTAAGATGGTTTTGGTGGAGAATAAACGCATGGTCCGAAATTTCAGCAATGATAACTCCCTTTTTAGTTCTACCTTTTATGCGCATTTATGAAATAGAATTCCCAATAAGTTTGTACTATCTTGTAGCGATTACAACCGTTGTATGGCTGATTGTAACTTATCTTACGCCGCCAACTAAGGAAGAAGTATTAATTTCTTTTTACAAGCGGGTTTATCCCGGCGGCAGATTGTGGAAAAAAATATCGGACAAACTACCCGGGGTTAAAACCGATGGCGGCTTCTTCAGAATGTTTATGAATTGGTTATTCGGATTGGTTCTGGTTTACTCAATTCTTTTTGGAACCGGAAGTTTGCTGTTCGGAAAAACTTTAGCCGCAGTATTATATTTAATTGCCGCAATAATTTCTGTAATTATTATCTATAAAAATTTATCTGTTCAAGGCTGGAAAACCGTAATTAAGTAGTGAATATTTAACCAAATTTTAATATTATGTATATGAAGAATATTGGTATCCGGAATGAAAGATTTTATCAAGAAAAAAGCTAAAGACAGTTTAAGATTTAAAATACTGATTGGTATTGTTACAGTATTGCTTATCGTATTGATGTTTCCTAAAGGAGAATCTATCGAGTCCGAAGTATCCGAAGGTTCAATTTGGATTCATGACGATTTAATAGCTCCCTTCAGCTTTCCTGTCTTTAAAGATGCCGCCGTTTACCGTGCAGAACTTAAAGAAGCAGAACAAAACGTATACCCTGTCTTTTTAAGAGAGGGAATTTCTACTGCCGATATACTTGACTCTTTGAAACGTTACAACGACTTTCTTATAAAATCTATCGACAGCAATCTTGCGGTGAATTCAGATGAAGTTTTCAATCCAACCTTTCTTAGCTCAGCTTCATTCAACAACTTTAAGCAAGTAAGAAGCCAGGAAAGAAATTTAGTGCTTAGCAGGCGCTTGAATATGAGAACAATATTCACTGCCGTTCAGAATTTGCTTAACAACGTTTATAAAAATGGAATACTAAGTGTTGATCCTAAATCATTACAGAAAGACAGCATTGCGTTAAGAACAGGAAATATTGATAGAATTGAACCTGCGGGTACGTATCTGCTTCCCGCACAGGCAGCAGAGGTAGTAAAGAGTAATTTAAAAGAATTTAATTTTCCCGATGATATTGAAAAAGCCGTGCTTGAATATGCGCTCCATTTTGTTTTTCCGAACATAATTTATAGTCAGCAGCTTACGCAGGAAGAAATCATTCAAGCTCAGAACGCTGTTTCAAAATATTCGGGTATAGTAAATGAAAACGAACGCATTGTAGCAAAGCATGATCGAATTACAAAAGATGTGAAACTAAAGATCGATTCGTACAGAGAGGCGAAAGGAGAAAGGATAGGAAGCGAGGGAATATTACTGCAAATGGTTGGTAAATTTCTTCATATATCTTTTCTGATAACGTTGTTTGTTATTTACATTTATTTATTCAGAAAGAAGATTTATCACAACAATCAAAAAATATTATTGATAGCGATTGTATTCATATTTCTTTCTTTCATTACGTATCTTGTAAACCAAATCTCAATAAGGGCACCTTTACAGCTTCTAATATTTATTCCGTCTGCCTCGATGCTGTTAACTATAATCTTCGATTCGAGAGTGGGATTTTATTCAACAATTATTTTGGCTTTAATTGTAGGAGCCTTAAGAGGAAACGATTATAGTTTTACAGCTACGCACATCTTCGCGGGAGCTCTTTCGGTATATACTGTGCGCGATATTAAAAACCGCTCGCAAATTTTTCGTTCTTTCCTGTTCATTTTAACCGGCTACATAGTTGCAGTGCTTGCTTTCGGTTTAGAGAGGTTTGCGCCTGTTGATACAATTTTAATCGAGTTAGCTTTCATCGGGTCCAATTCGCTTATAAGTCCGGTTTTAACTTATGGCTTGTTAATTTTCTTTGAAAGATTTTTCAGAATAACAACGGATCTAACGCTTTTGGAGTTATCGAATTTTGACCGCCCGCTGCTTAAAGATCTTGCAAGAAAAGCGCCCGGTACTTTTAATCATTCTATGACGATGGGGACACTTGCAGAAACTGCAGCCGAGCACGTAGGGGCGAATCCGCTATTAGCACGAGTAGGCGCTTACTATCATGACATAGGAAAAACCATAACGCCGCAGAACTATGTCGAAAATCAGTTGAACAATCAGAATATACACGAGAACCTGACTCCTGAAGAAAGCGCA
>CAZTDB010000172.1:0-5737 GCA_964612385.1 uncultured Ignavibacteriaceae bacterium | reverse complement strand
CATCGCATCGTTTTTTGAACATTTTTACCGCATGTGCTGATGTGAATATCAAAAAATCGATTTTATTTTCAGTTAAGATAACCGAATCAAATTCTTTCCAATCATCAGGCGGGACAATATCAAGTGTCGGGAAAACTACAACATCAGCACCTAACTGCTTAAATGTTTCCGCTGATTCTATAGATTGCTCAATACTTCTTGTAATTACTACTGTCTTATCCTTCAACGGAAGTTTCTTATCACTATCATGACTTCCTAATAGACCATGAAGGATAAACTCATAAACATTTTCTCTTTCGCTTACCATTTGTTTTTCATCGTAATTATTTTCAATGCCTCTGTATACTGCACCGTAAAGACTACCGAGCACAATTTCAACGGCAAATTCTTCATCAATGTTTCTGAATAACCCGTCAGATTTTCCTTTGTTTAATACACGGTAAAAAATATTTTTTAATTCTGTTTCGAGGCTGTTTAATTCAGCACATAAATCATTTTCAGCATTTAGTGATTCCTTTCTATACATTAAAAAGAAATGCCGGTATTTCATCATGAACATATAAAGATGAATAATAAATGACTTAAGCGAGTCGATGCTGCTCATCTCGGTGCTTATCTTTTCCTTTAACGATGAAATTAATTTTTCCATCCGCATGCGCATGATGGAGAAATATAATTCTTCCTTTGACTCGTAATAATTATATACCGTCCCTTTTGCTATAGATGCAAGCTTTGCCACATCCTCCATCATTACTTCGTGGTAATTTTTTTGAGCAAATAAGAGTGATGCGGCTTCAACAATCTTTTTCCGCTTCAGGCTTTTTTTACTTTCTTTTCTATTCGGCAGTGCTGCTATCATCAACTAATTCCGTATTTAAAATTTTATCTTCTAACATTTTTATAAATTTCATTTAAAATTTCTTTAGCACCGGCTTTCATAAGATTCTTTGCAAGATTTTTTCCGAGGGCTTCCGGTGAATTTTTACTGCCGCGCATTTTTTGTCTGAAAGTTATCGTACCATCAAGTGAGCCAATCATTGCATCCAAATACAAGCCATTAGTCTTAACTTCTGCATAAGCCCCGATCGGTACCTGACATCCTCCTTCTAATGTGCTTAGCAAACTTCTTTCAGCAATAACTGCCTTATATGTATCATCATCATGAATCGATTTAAGAATATCGATAACAAATTTATTTTCCTCGTGAACTTCAATTCCGAGCGCACCTTGTCCTACTGCCGGCAAAATATCATCTGTAGGGATGTAAGAAGAAATATATTTTTGAAGCTTTAGTCTTTCTACTCCTGCCCGTGCGAGAATGATGGCATCCCAATCTGATTGAAGAAATTTTTGAATCCTCGACGGTACGTTGCCGCGTAATTCTTTAATCGATATGTCGGGTCTCAAATGAAGCAGTTGACATTTCCTTCGTAATGAACCTGTTCCAACAACTGCATTCTCTTTTAAAGTATGAATTGTAGTTCCCTTCTTGCGAGCAATTAAGACATCCTCAACGGGATGACGTTTTGTTGCTACTGTTAATATTAATCCTTCCGGAAGCTTTGTTTGTAAATCTTTCAGGCTATGAACTGCAATGTCAATTTCATTATTCAGTAGTGCAATCTCAAGTTCTTTAGTGAACAGATTTTTATCCCCGATTTTAGAGAGGGCAACATCTAAAATTTTATCACCTTTAGTTTTGATGATTTTAATTTGAATAGAAACTTTCCGGTGAATTTTTTCAAGCTGCTTCTTTACAAAATTTGCCTGCCAAAGCGCTAACTCGCTTCCTCGAGAACCTATTATGATATTACGATTCAAGTTTTTTCATCCTTTTCGATGTTGTTATCTATTCTGAATAAATCACGAATGATACTTATTTTGATTGCACTCTCTTCTGTATTTATTCCTGTTTCAGTAATCTTTTTTAGCTCAACAGTAGGAGTATGCAGTATTTTATTTATTATTCGTTTTGTTACTATTTCCAGCTTTTCTTTATCATCATCCGAAAAACGGTTTATGTTTTTGCTTACTTCTTCAGTGCGAATCTGCTCAAAGTAATCTCTCAAATTTTTAATGGTGGGAGCAATTTGCAGCGAATTGTACCAGTTAAAGAAGGCTGTCAGCTCTTCCATAACAATTTTTTCTACTTTGGGAATTTCCATTTTTCTCTTGGCAAGATTTTGATCAACAATAATATTCATCGAGTCAATATCATGATAAAAGACGTAATCAATTTCTTTCACTTTCGGATCGATATCCCTTGGAACAGCGATATCCATTAGAACCGTTGGTGAAAAATTACGTTTCTTCATTGCAGTATTAACATCGTTAAAGGAAAGGATTATATCCGGTGAACTTGTAGCACTCAAAACAATGTCAAATTCAGCTAAACTGTTTTTAAAATTATCAAAGGGAATTATTTTGGCATTCAACGATGCGGCTAATTTTTCTGCGCGCTGGATTGTCCGATTAGTTAAGGAAAGCCTGCCAATTCCTCTGTCCCTAAGATGCTTAGCGGCAATTTCACCTGTTTCACCGGTACCAATAACGAGTGCTGATTTTTTATTTAAGTTAGAAAAAATCTTTTCAATTAATTGAACTGCGGCATAACTAACAGTAACAGCACCTTCGCTAATCTCGGTTTCTGTTATTGCTCTTTTGCCTGTTTTTATTGCGGAGTTAAAAACTCTCTTCATCAAAAAACCGGTAAACTGCAACTCTTCTGAAAACTGAAATGACTCTTTTACCTGGTGATAAATTTGGTTATCGCCTATTAATAGAGAGTCAATACCAGAGATAACATTAAACAAATGACGTACTGCCCCGCAGGAGAAATAATTGTTGAAGTGCTGCTGCGTGATTCCATCAACAGGTTTAAGGCTTATTAAAAATTTTTGTAAATCTAAATAGCTTGTATCGTTGTCTTTAGGAATTCCATAAACTTCAGTTCGGTTGCAAGTTGATAAAACTACTCCTTCGTTGAATAAACTTTTTTTCAATCCGTCAATTGCGGTTTTTATTTCATCATTGTTTAAATGAATGGCTTCCCGTAATTCAACAGGTGTGGTATGATGACTAATTGAAACGGCTAGTAAATTCATATCTTAATAAAACGAATGAAAACTTTTTGCTAAAAAATTTGTCAGCATGGTTGAAAAGATTGCAATTACAAATCCGATGATTGAAAGTGTGATGACTTTTTTTCCCTGCCAATTCGCAAAAATTTTGCTTGCAATACCGATTCCGTATAAAATCCAAACCACGAAACTGCTGATTAATTTCGGATCGGTATACGAATAATTATCAGGAAATGCTTTAGGTAACCAGATGGTACCGATTGTCATAGCGATTGTAAGCGCAGAAAATCCGATTACGGCAGCATAGAAACTTAATTTCTCAAGTACCTCAAGGCTCGGCAGGCGATTGAAGACCAACCCGAATTTGTTAAGCTTTATTTCCTTAAATAACATCAAATAAAGAATTCCGTACACGGCAGATATTGTAATGCCGGCATAACCGAGCAATGCGCTAAAAACATGCGATCCTAAAAGATTGCTTTGCAACTCCATTCTTACTTCAGTCAAATCTTCTATAAAAATTGTAGAGATGAATTGAAATAAGATTGAAATAATAATTATAAACGGACCGGTGCCTCTTATATCCGTTGCAAGCTCTAGAATGAAATATGAGAAACTCACCGCAAAAGCCAGGACGGTGAAGATTTCAAATACATTCGTAATAGGAGGATGATTGAATGCAATGGTTCTGATTAAGAGGTAGAAGAAGTGAAAAATTACAGTTAAGAAAAGAAATAATCTTTTTGAATTTACAAACTTCTTTCCCCCCTTCATAAAATCATACGAATAAACGATGAATGTAATTATGTAGAGGATGGGAAGTAATATATTAACTACCGCAATTAACGGCTTCATAGAATTCCTGTTAAAATAATCGGTGCAAAGTTAAAAAAATGTCAAATGCCAAACAATACAATTGACTTTTCGGTCATAATAAAATTTGCTTGAATTCTACAAGCCGACTTGACTTAATTAAAGAGTAGGATTTATTAAAATCTGCACAAAACGAACATTATTTAAAATTATTAACTCACCTTACGCAAAAAAATCGAACTCATCCCCCTCACCCGAGGGTGACAAAAATGTAGAGGCTGTCTAAAAACTAGTGTTGTCATTTCGATCCCGAATGCTTTCGGGAGAGAAATCTTGATTTGCGCTTAGATTTCTCAGTCGCTACGCTCCATCGAAATGACATTTTGGAGTTTTTACACAGTCTCGATCCTTTGGATTGGTCACCCCCGGGACGGAGGTTTGTCCGAAGGAATCTTTGAGAGTTTTTCATATTTAAGAAAAAATCTGTGTAACGTGAATTATTAATTGAACTCGAAAGTCACATTGCAAATTGTTGACATACCCACCGCTTTCACAATTTCGGAATAATATAGACCAGGGTTCCTCTATTAGCGCTCTCCTAAAGGAACCTGTATCTTTTACATCGAATCAGCGTTAATTACCGAGGATTATCGGCAAACCGTCCTTACCGGAGCCAATTACTACAATCTTAGAATTTTGTGAGCTGGCGATTTTTTCCGTTGCTTCAATTCCTTTCCATTTTAATAACTGCTCACTTATTCCTTTTGAGACTATCTCCTGAAAATCTGCTATACCCTTCGCCTCGATTCTCTTCCTTTCGGCTTCTTGTTTTTCACGTTCAAGAACGAACTGCATACGTTGACTTTCTTGTTC
Source organism: uncultured Ignavibacteriaceae bacterium (assembly GCA_964612385.1). Classification (GTDB taxonomy): domain Bacteria; phylum Bacteroidota; class Ignavibacteria; order Ignavibacteriales; family Ignavibacteriaceae; genus JAGUYG01. The sequence goes on along the minus strand of CAZTDB010000172.1, from coordinate 971 downwards.
GGCTTTCAATTTATCCTCTATCGAGGCAGTCAATCCTGGTGGCAAAATAATTTGACGAAGCGGGGCATTCTCTAAAGTTATCCCGCGTGGTTTAATGAGCTTTGATAATTCTTCTTCCATCTGTTTAGCAAGTTGTTCTCTTTCGGCAGTATATAGTGCACGTGCCTCGTACTTTGCCGTTACTCCCCGTACAACAGAACGAAACTGAGGGACAACAATACGCTGCACATAATCTTCGCCAACGGTTTTGTAAATTTTGTTTGCGTTTTCAAAGCTAAGACTGAACAATAGGCTTATTTCAAGCTGCACACTTAATCCTTCTTTTGAAGGTACTACCATCTCTTCCCGAAGTTCCTGTGTTCGGGCATCAAATTTTACGATGTTCGCCATTGGATTTACTAAATTGACACCCGGCTTCAAAGTGTTATCACTAACCAATCCGAAGAAATCAATTACTCCAACATGACCTGCGGGTATAACTGTCCAAAATTGTAGTAAAGCAATTACTATCGCAACTGCCAACCCCATTAATGCAAAAGTGGCTTCGGGTTTGTTAAATCTTTTTTTGGCGTTTACATAAACAAAAAATGCCACAACTGCTGCAAGCACAGCTACTATAAATAACATAATTCTATCCTCCTTAATTCATTTGTAAATTTTTGTTCAAAATATACCATTAGTTTGATAGAATTTAAACTTCTCGGCGGCTAACGTATGTTTAATGGGATATTCGCAGCTTAGTACTTTGGGAGATAAGTTATTTAACACATCAAACTTTTCCGTGTATGACAATGTGCGTTATACTTATGTTATTTCAGTGGGGATTAATAATCGCAGATATAAAAAGCTTAATTTTTTGCGCTCATTTACTGCGCTTTTAACTTAATAGTGTTATATTTTCAAAAGATAATTTTATTTTATATTTGTAATTGGAATGAACGATTACTGATTATAGAGGGCAATGTTTATTA
>CAZTDB010000171.1:0-5761 GCA_964612385.1 uncultured Ignavibacteriaceae bacterium | reverse complement strand
TAGAACATGAAGCATGGTTCTCAGAATTTTTAGGCGAAGGTCCATCCGGGCACGGCGGAGTGAGAACAATGGGACATTCGCCGTACTTAAAAAGATTTTTACCGGGAGAGCATTGATAAATATTTCTGAGTAAAACGAATTCGGAGCGGATATTTTGTGCCGCTCCGAATCTATTTATAAATGATTATTGATGATTGATGATTTTTAATGTTAAAGCCACGATAACAATTTGGAATTTTTAGCTTAAAATCAATTTCACTTCTTTCTGTCTTTCCATATATTTCCTTTCAAAAAAATGACATTAACTCAATTTGAATATATTGCTGCAGTTGCTTCTTACGGCAGTTTTTCTGAGGCGGCAAATCATTGTTTTGTCACGCAGCCTACCTTAAGCTTACAAATTCAAAAGCTTGAAGATGAACTCGGGCTTATCATCTTCGATAGATCGGTACAGCCGATTAAACCGACTGAGAAAGGGGAAAGAATAATTCAAAAAGCAAAAATAATCTTGAGGGAAAGCGAATTATTAAAACATGAAGCTGAAGCTGTAAGCGGCAAATTTACCGGACGGCTGCGGGTAGGTATCATTCCGACAATTGCGCCGTATCTGCTGCCAAAATTTTTGAAAAAATTTATTTGTAAATATCCTGAAGTCGAGCTAATAATTGACGAAGTAAATACCCGTGAAATTATACATGCAATAAATAAAGATTTAACAGATATTGGAATACTTGCATTACCTGTTAATGACGCAGGTATTATCGAGGAATCGCTCTACTTCGAACCGTTTGTAGGTTTTGTTCCCCGTACCCATCAGCTTTATCAAAAAGACAAGCTGGATATTGATGACATCTCAATCGATGATCTTTTAATCTTGAGAGAAGGTCATTGTTTAAGAGAGCAGACACTTAAGCTGTGCAAAGGCTCTAAAAAAGAAATTGAAGGAAAGAAAACAAAAATTTTATTTGAGGGCGGAAATCTTGAAACGATAATCAAGCTAGTTGAAGAGGAATTCGGGATGACTCTGCTTCCGCTGCTTGCAGTCGATTATTTGGAAGAAAAAGGTTCACAATTTCTGATTCGTGAATTCAATCCTCCGATTCCTAAAAGAGAAATTGGTTTGGTTTATAACAAAAAACTTAGCAAGAAACACCTGGTACGGGCATTTAAGAAAGAAATTCTAGATTCGATTCCCGATTCAATGAAAGAAACAAAGGATAGCTTAATAATTCACTAGAGGAATAATGTTTACCACAAAAAGGAGAATTAACTTTTACGATTGCGATCCTGCCGGCATCTTATTCTACGGAAGGATTTATTTCATCTGCCATGAAGCTTATGAAGAAATGATTGAAAGCTTCTCTCTGAAAATAAATTATTGGGATAACGAAAATTTTGTTGTTCCGATTATTCACAGCGAAGCGAAATATTATAAGCCGGTGAATAGCGGCGAAACTATTACGATAGAAATCAAAACATCTCAATTGAGAGATTCTTCTTTCGAGCTGCTGTACGAAACAAAGAATGCAGCCGGAGAAAAATGTCATGTCATCAAAACAGTGCACGTTGTAGTCGATAAAAAATCATGGCAAAAAGCAGCAATGCCGGAGGAAGTAAAGGAGGGGCTTTCAAAGCATTTAGGTTAGATTCATCCCTTTGATCAATGTCATTACTTTTTCTCTTTGTATTTTTCCTAACGAAGTTTTAGGTATTTCATCAACAATAAACAGCCTGTGCGGTATCTTAAAGCCCGCGAGTTTATTCTTCAAATATTGTTTCAACTCTTCAAGCGTAATTTGTGAATTTTTCTTTAGAGAAATTACTGCGGCAATTTCATGTCCCCACTCTACATTTTCCAAACCAATGATACAAACATCTTTTACTGAAGGATGAGTCGAAATTAATTGTTCAACTTCAAAAGGGTTTACATTCTCACCGCCTGTTATTATCAAATCTTCTCTTCGAGCTTCGATGTGAAGATATCCATCCTCATCTAAGTAACCATAATCGCCTGTAAAGTAAAGATTGTTTCTGAACTTTTGTTTAGTGCTTTTAGAATCCTTTATATATCCGGGTGCGACAGAAGAACCCTCAACAACTATTTCACCGGATTCTCCGATGGGAAGTAATTTGCCTTCATCAGAATAGATAAAAATTTTGTTAGAGCCGACAGCTTTACCGATAGAGCTCAACTTTTTGCGGCTGACTTCTGTATTGAGTGCAGTAACAAACGCACATGTTTCGGTAGAGCCGTACACTTTAATTATTTTCCATCCGGATTTTATAGCTGCAATCACTAATTCATCGGATATAAATCCGCCACCTAACAAAACGTGCCTCAACTCTTTATTTGGCTCTAAGTGAGCATCCAGGAATCTGCTTAATTGAGCCGTTACCAATGAAGCTAAGGTCGGTTTGAATTTTATCAATGAAGAATATAAATCCTCAGCGGCTAAAGAATCAGGCAAAACTAATGAAGAGCCCGACAGTAATGCTCTTATGATAATTGAAAATCCTCCGATGTGATAAAAGGGAAGTGAAGCAAGCCATCTATCGTCTGATGTTTGGTTCAACAGCAAATCTGAATTTTTTTTGTGAGCTAATAAATTACCAAACGAGATGTTCACTCCTTTTGATTTCCCGGTTGTTCCGGAAGTAAAAATTATAACTGCAATCCGGTTGTAATCAAAGGGAATATCTTGGAGTGACCTAACATTAGATAATTCAAAATTTGCTTTAGACGAATGAATAATTTCTATATCGTTTAATGAAAATTCTTGTGAAAATTTTAATGAATTTTTCCGGTCGGTTAAAAGATGCTTTGCACCGGCATGTTTTAGCTGAAATATTAATTCACTTTTTAACAAGCGTAAATTAAGCGGGAGTGGAATTGCACTTAGTTTCCATAAAGCGAATGTGGATTTAATAAATTCAATTTGATTAGTATATGCAATTCCGACTACGTCGTTGGGTCTGATAGTATAATTATTGCTTAAAAAAACCGCTAAAGCTTCGGCTTCATCATTAAATTCCTTATAAGTAAAATTTTTATCGTTTGTGTAAAGAAACATTTTTTCAGGATAGATATCAGCGGATAAGGAGAGCCGATCTGAATTTGAATTCATTCTTTCTCACTAAATAATTTATTTTATCTTATCTTAATCTTACCATCTCTTACCGGAACAATGTACTTAGCAAAATCTTCAAGAAAAAACTCTTGAACTGCAAGACCGTGCGCCGTTTCCTTCGTAACTGTTGATGCAGTAAATATAGCGGCGGCTCTTCCGACCGATGATTCGAAAGATGAAGTTATTACAGGCACTACATTATTCTCTTCCGCCAATTTAATAATTTTAAGCGTAGATAAAATCCCACCGAGCATCATCGGTTTTAGTATAATTACTTTTATACTGCCCGAAGATATAAATTTTTCTGCATCAGCATAAGTTTTGATTAATTCATCCGGTGCGATAGGAACTGATACTGATCTTGATAATTGGATTAAATCATCCAATCCTTTCACCGGATCCTCAACATATTCAATATTCAATGAAGTCAATTGAATAAGATTACTCACAGCCTCATCAAGCTGCCACGCACCGTTAGGGTCTATACGAAGTTTAATATTGCTGCCGGTTAAATTACCGACGGCTCTTAATATTTCGAGATCATCGGCAAAATAATTTCGCCCGATTTTGATTTTTATTGTATCAAATCCCGCATCAATTTTTTCGGAAATCTTTTTGAGAGTCGCATCTTTATCCATTATACTAATCACGGCATTAACACGAACAAACGGGCGCGATTCTATTTTAAGAAGTTTGGAGAGACTTGTTTGTTTTTGCTTGCATATTATTTCTAATAAAGCTTGTTCTATACCCGCTTTTACTGCAGGATATCCTGTAAAATTCTTGAGCATATCTTCTATGCTTTTTTCAAAATCGTCCGTATCAATTTTCAAGTTTAAGTTAATATTTTGAATGAGGTTCAATGCCTCATCAAAGTTTTCAGAACCAAATTCAGGAAACGGACAGCAATCGCCAACTCCGTCTATTCCATCCTCCGATATAAGAAAAATTAATATACCTTTTCTTTCATGAATTTCATTGCGGGATGTAGTTACCGGCTGCTTTAAGTGGAGCGTATACGGCTCAAATCTCAATTCAATTTTTTTCATAATATCAACCCTGCTGAAAAAAGTATTCCGTACAGTGCAGAAAATTTTGCAGTACCTTCGAGTGTTTTATTCAGCATTTCTCCTTCGAAGCTGCTTAATGTAATAATTAATCTGACTGCTAAAGGTGTAATCAACAGCGGCAGCAGCACTGTTATTTCGAAATCGAAGAAGAAAAACAGAATTATAGGAATAACGAAAGACACAATTAATAGTAAGATAAATTGATACTTAGAGAAACTTCTTCCCAAAATAACGACTAATGTTTTTTTACCGGCAGCTTTATCCTCATTAATATCTCTGTAATTATTTACAATCAAAATATTCGTAATAAGCGCTCCGACCGGAATAGATACAAGAAACGATAAGATGGTGATTTCATGTGTGTGCAAATAATAAGTAAACACAGTGCCAATTACACCAAAGAAGATAAAGACAAATAAATCACCCAAGCCATTATATGAAAGAGGGAACGGACCTGCAGTATATGCTAAACCGGCGGCAATTGAGAGAATACCTACAATAAGAATTAATATGCCGCCAACGTAAACGAGATACAATCCTAATAAAAAAGTTAACCCGAAGACGAACAATATTCCGGCTTTCATTTCCTTAACCGAAATCAAACCCGAAGCTAATACCCGCAGCGGACCTTTTCGTTTTTCGTTATCGGCACCTTTTAAGTAATCGTAAAGATCGTTAGTAAAATTCGTACCAATTTGAATTAAGATCGAGCAAAGTAGAGCAATTAAAGAATAATGAAAAACAAATTTATTCTCGCTTACCGCTAATGCCGAGCCAACCATTACGGGAACAAATGCCGCCAAGAGCGTTTTTGGTCTGGAGGCTAAAATCCAGCTTTGAAATTTAAATCGGTAAAATAAATTTGCCTTCATTTATCAACTTAAATTTTTCCGACTTGCTGTGAATATTTGCTTAACCTGGATCTTAATAATTTTGATTTTTTTCTAAAGTATTTTTTTTGCTCTGCCGCTGAAGACTGCCTCAACTCCTTAAATTGATTGTCACGAATCGTCCGTACCAATTCAACTGCGTTAATCTTCTTCTTTTCCATAATATGTAATCTCCCTTGGTGAATAAATTTCAAGTGGTGAATAACCCTGTTCGATATTCACCGAGTTAAATAATCTTATTTTATCAAATCGTACAATGTGCTTAAAATTCCAACTTACCAGCATGTCAACTTTGTTTACTGTTGCTAGAGCGATATGAAGCATATCCCGATAAAATCTTTCGTTTAAAATTTTTCGCTTTGTATATGCTTCAGTAAGCTGAATTACTTCATCAGTTGTCTCAAGAAATTCCGCATTACAATCTAAAAATTCATGATACTTATGTTGGATTATAACTGGAGCATCTGCTATTTCGGCTTCGATAATATCAGATACTACGGGTATAAATATTCCTTTTTTAAAATCATTTAACAAACCATTTGACCATTCCTCAAATTCATTATCCAGACATTCCCCAATCACAGAAGTGTCAATGTAAATTCTTTGCTTTTTCATTATTTATCACTACTAACCGACAAAAAATAGAAAGAAATAAAAGCAAGCTGCATTAACA
>CAZTDB010000170.1:0-5773 GCA_964612385.1 uncultured Ignavibacteriaceae bacterium | reverse complement strand
TTGCGGCACCTGTGTAAGAGCCGTCAATATCTTGCAAATAACCAACATAGGAACCGCCTGTTGCAAGCGGCTGAGGTGCATTAGCCATTGGAACGGCAGTAACAGTTTCTTCACCGGCACGATAAACACCCCATGATGGGTCTGCAGTTCCTGATTCAAAATCCTCCGAAAACAAAGTTCCCAGTGGAGTTACTACAACATTATCAAAATAGCCTGCGATTCCATCTGCATCTTGCTGGAAGCTGAAAAGCCCGAATTTTCCCGAGCTCATCCGGTGTGCGCTTGTATCATAAATTGGCGAACCGGCTAAAAGTTCTCCATCGAAGTAGCACCAAAAACCTGTTTTTGTTTCATCAATTGTTCTTACTTCAACTTTCATTTTATGCCAGCCGTCAGAAGTAGGGATACCTCCCGGAATATCAGCAGCAAAAAAGCTTTTGTCGAAAGTGTAAGTAAAAGTTGCAGGGTCTAATTTGTTATTGTAAAGACGAATCCTCGGATTAGTCGGTCTGAAATCTGCAACCATTTTTAAGTAAATTGTTTTTGCGCTGTCGCCATAAAAAACAATGCCTGTGTAAGCGGAAGGGGATTGACCGACGTAGCAGTAAACATCAGCCTCGATTGCATAATCTTGCATATCAACGGTTCCGGCTAAAGCAATTGCGGCACCTGTGTAAGAGCCGTCAATATCTTGCAAATAACCAACATAGGAACCCCCTGTTGCCAGCGGTTGAGGAGCATTAGCCATCGGAACGGCGGTAACGTATTCTTCACCCGCACGGTAAAGCCCCCACGAAGGATCGGCAGCACCGGATTCAAAATTTTCGGTGAAGATAGGTTGGGCGAAGGTTAAAAGCGGAATTGCGGATAAGAGAATCAAAATAACACAGCTTGAAATTGTACTTCTTTTTTTCATAGCTCACCTCTTATATATTATAAATTGATGTTCGAAAGAACCAGTTAATTAAACCTGTTATTTTTTTATTGAGCATGTTGATTGTAATTATCTGCCGTTCTTGTAATATTTATTCAATTTAAATTTACAATAGAATAAAAATAATTTTAATCACCGGAATTAATAAACTTTAAAATAGGATTGTTTTTTAATCCTCCCATACTTTTGTTCATAGTTAGTTCCCACCATAATGCGGTTGATGCTAAAGTAATTAGAGATAAAATTACTTATTACAAAAATGCGATGAGCGGTAATATGCTGCGAAATGCGGTTAAGCATATAAAAGATATTTGTGAATTTCTTTATCATATAAATTTTTTTCTGATTTTTGCAGCGTATCTTTTGCTCATTAGAAAAGGTTTTTCGAATCCTTTTAGTGATACCTTATATGAGTTTGAGAACCAATCGTTTATATCCGCTATATAGGCTAAATTCACAATTGTTTCTCTGTGTATACGGCAAAAATGATTTTCAGGTAAACGGTTTTCCCATTCTTTCATTGTCTTTCTTGTAATGTATTTAGCCTTTTCATCAGTATAGATGAATGTATAATCGGCGTTCGAGGTAATTGCAACAATTGAATCAATTTTAAGAAATCTGTATTTATTATTGAGAGAAAGGAAAATTACATCGTCGTAATTAAGGCGCCGATAGCTATCCATATCTATCGGAGCTTTTTCAATTAATTTATCGATTGTTTGGCGCAGTCTTTCAGTGCTTACAGGTTTTAAGAGATAATCGAGTGCATTGGCATCAAAGGCTCTAATTGCGTACTTATCATAAGCGGTAACGAAAACAATATCCAGTTCAATGTTAATTTTTTCAAGCAGGTTAAATCCGGTTTCGCCACGCAGTTGAATATCGAGAAAGATTAAGTTTGGATGCAGCTTTTCGATTAGCTGCTCAGCGGAACTAACGTTATTGGCTTCCCCCACGACTTCGATCTCATCAAACGTATTTAGTACACTTTTAAGATCGAGTCTGGCAAGCTTTTCATCATCAACTATTATTGATCTAAACTTGTGCCCCATATATATACTTGTTTGATTCTTTCTTTAGCGAAATATTCACTTGAACTGAATCAGAATTTTTAATTATTTCAAAAGCATGTGCTTTTGGAGAGTAAATTTTAAGCCTTTTTTGGATATTCTCAAGTCCTCTTCCATTATAATTAGTTTTGCCTTTATCAATCCACTTCCCGGTATTGAAGACACTTATATTTAATTGATCATTAAGCAGTTTTGCCGTAATTATAATTTTTAAGGGTACCGGACTTGTTTGCATTCCATGCTTGATTGCATTTTCAACTAAAGGATGAATAAGAAAAATTGGTACCGGGTACACTTCAGCTATTTGATCGATATTGAAATCAACAACTAATTCATCCTCAAATCTTACTTTTTCAATATCAAGATAATGCTTTATAACTTCAATTTCTTTTGAGAGCGGAACTTCATTGTTGTCTCCTTCAATTAATGAATAACGAAGGAATTCGGAAATTTTTGTAATGATTTCCTTCGCTTTTTTATTTTCATCGGAAGTAAGCGCCCGCAATGAACTTAATGTGTTAAAAAGGAAGTGAGGATTAAGCTGATATCTTAACATCTCAAGCTGAGCATTTCGTGCAAGGGAAAGTGCCTTGTCGGTTTTTTCTTTTTGCGATACCCAGTTCATCCAGAACTTAATACCAAAGTATAAACCGCTCCAGCCGATGAAAACGGCATTGTCTCTTGCAATACCTACGACCAAACTTTCCAGGGTAGTCTCACCCAGAGTGATAACTCCGTGTCTTACAGACTCTGAAAAAATAACCCCGCTTATATGCCAAATAGTTGAGCAAATAAGTGACGATATAAAAATGATAATTAATAATGTGAAGAATGAATATTGCAGGTAATCAATCTTTTTAAGTCTGTATCGCAGCAGGATGGAAATAACAAAACCGATTAATAAGATTCCGGTTCGAATAAGCAGATTGTATAAAGTAAATTCTTTTAACGGGCTAAAGACGAAAACGTGCTGAAAATAAAAAATGGTCCATCCGGAAATTTGGAAAAACCAGAAGGCTCTATCTTTGTTATTAGTAAGCTCTTGAATCAGTGTCATGATAAAACAGATAAAATTTTTCAGATGAAATATTCAGGCACAATAATAAAATACATTTCTTTCAAATTATTTTCTATGCCGTTTTGAATTAAATTAATTTCTGTAAAGAAATCCCATGAAATGCGATAAGAGGGAGTAATGTGCGATAAGAGGGAAGTATGGTAGTGAATACAGGTGCTTTGGATGATTGGATGTAGGAATGCATGAATGCATGTTTGCATGACGGATGAACCTAAAAGTAAACGAAAAAAAGAGTAAAGTTCTACGAAGCTATCCTTCACATAAAGTTACGGGTAGTGAACTTTAGTGAAGTAGAGCGACCTACTACGCCAAGGCTTCGTAGGTTAAAATTCTCTTTCTTGCTTTTAAATTTGATGTACAACCAACATATCTGAAAGAAGAATTGTTACTTATTAACTCACCTTACGCAAAACGCTTGGAGTAATGTCTAAAGGAGTCCTTTGGACATTATTCCATTATTCCAAAAAGTGCATAACATGAGTTATTAATAATAATACTTTCAATTACTAAAGAATTCTACAATAATATGAGCTTCAATGGTACAATTCATTTCATCATTTTATATCATTCACTTAACCGTTAGTTCAAAGAATGGTTTCTTTATTTGTTATAAGGAATTGTTGGGAGATCAAAATTTAATTACCACGCAAATTTATTCTGATCTGCAGAAGCAGAAAATGATGGGGAAAATAAATTTTCTTTAGGGATGGTAGTTAATTCATACTTCTTTTAGTGAGGAAAATAACTTTTTCTAAATTTAACAAACTAATTAATTTGCATTGTAATTTTCCTATCGTTTTACGCCCAATATTTCGTTCTTTATTAAGTTCGTCATAATTAATGTTTAATATATCATTAATGATTTTGAGTTCCTTCTTTTTTCTAATATACTCTTCAATTCTTTTAGGAATATCAACACAGGATAAATCTTTATAAATAAAATCGAAATTTAATCTTGTAGTTCTAAAAGTACCTTTAAGCAACGGGAAATATTTAACTATTATGTTGCTGGTATTATAATGGCTGATTTTATTGTCTTTGGCTTCTAGATTTTTAAAGCAATCCTTAATTTTATTTAAATAATCTATTATAATTTTCCTGGATTCATTAATTGTTCCCAAACCAATATTCCGGCACCTTAAAACTATACGGGACTTAGTATTTAACAATTCTTCTAAATCTATAATGCCTTGTTTATTAGTGAAGCATTTTAATCTGAATGGCAAATCGATGTTTTTTAAATTTATTTCGCTCAAGATTGAATTATTAATCAAAATGTTTTCTCCCCCACAAAAGAAATTCGATTTTTTCACAAGTTGAATTATTTCGTCAAAATTTTTAGTTGAAACATTAGTATTAGGAGCTTCCTTTTTAGTTGCCATCATTTAAAGTATTCCAAATCTTCCATCTACAAAATCATTGGGGTTATTAGGATCATAAAATCCTTCTTCTTTATCTGCATAAGCAGAAGGATTATTATCAAATACTTTTTTGCACGTAACACAACAGAAAAAATATTTCTCGTTCTTATAGATGCTGATCCCTTTTGCATCATTTTTATTAATTCTTTCGCCACATACAGGATCTCTTTCCCATTCAGATTGTCTATCGGGCAGGCTATTTTTATTCAGAATTTTTTCTCTCTTATTCCTTGTTGATTTGTGCTCAATATATTTATCAGGATGACTGTCAAATTCTGCTTTACAAGTATCGCAGCAGAAATAATATTTTTCTCCATTAACTTCGCTAACCTTACATCCTTCAGTGGTTATTAAGTACATCCCGCAAACTACATCACGAATAAAACGTTCTTGGTACATTTTATCATCTCCTTCTATAGAAATGCTCTGTAAAAAGAACTTATTGGACAATCAATTTCCCTTTTACCATACCCATCCCGCATTGAAAACCATATTCGCCCGGTTTATCAATTTTTAAATCAACAGGTATGGTTTTAAAAGGTGTTAATGTTGCTTTTTTATTTAAATCAGAGAAAATAACTTCTTCAGTACAAGCAGCAGTTTCTTCTCTAATAAAATTAAGTCTGATAGGTTTACCCGATTCAAATATTAGAATATCGGGAGTATAACCACCTTTCACTTTTATCACTGCTTCCTGAATCCCCCCTTCCGCAGTTTGAATTTTTACTGTTTTCTTTTCTGAGAACCAGAAGTACCAGGCAACCCAAGTTGATAGACTAAGTCCACCAATGATTACTAATATTTGATCAATTGTCATTTTATAATCTCCTCATTTCAATTTTGGTTTGAATCTTCTTTAACGATTTGCATTAGTTACAACAGTTACTGAACTGAATGCCATTGCAGCGCCGGCAATCAATGGTGAAAGCAATAACCCTAAGAATGGATAAAGCAATCCTGCAGCGATTGGAATTCCAAGTCCGTTGTAAAAGAATGCGCCGAATAAATTTTCTTTTATATTTTTCATTGTTGCTTTAGAAAGCTGAATTGCCAGCACTACACCTTTAAGACTTCCTTTTATTAAAGTAATATCCGAAGCTTCAATTGCTACATCTGTTCCAGTTCCAATAGCAAGCCCAATATCTGCCTGAGCTAAAGCAGGTGCATCATTTATACCATCACCAACCATTGCAACTTTCTTTCCTTCGTTTTGAAGTTTCTGAACATTGAATGCTTTGTCTTCAGGTAAAACTTCAGAGAGCACTCTGTC
>CAZTDB010000169.1:0-5774 GCA_964612385.1 uncultured Ignavibacteriaceae bacterium | reverse complement strand
TGGAATATCAATAGAGATGATGAGGTTGTTTCTTTCAACTTCTAATGATAAATCTTCTCCAAGCGTGTTAATAAAAATTTGAGTTTCAAACTCTCTCCAATTATTAACTTGCGTACCGTTTACAGAAAGGATTTTATCGCTGCTCATCAAACCCATTCTATGAGCTGGGCTTTCCGGCTCAATATAACCAATGGTTGTTGTTTTTGTTACTAACTTACCCATGAAGAAATGCGATCCCCAAAAGATGAGTATGGCGAGCAGTAAGTTCATCAGTACGCCGGCGCTTATAACAAACAGCTTTTTCCAGGCGGGTTTGGATCTAAATTCGTAAGGCTGAGGTTCTTTCTCGGCAAACTTGGTGTCGAAGCTTTCATCAACCATACCTGCAATTTTTACATAACCGCCTAAAGGAAGCAGACAAACTCTGTAGTCGGTATTACCCTGTCCGTCAAAATCTTTTGGTAAAGGACCGAAGCTGAACTTTGTTAACTTATTCCACCCGAATAATCTTTTTCCGAATCCGATAGCGAAAACATCCGCTCTCATTCCGCTGAGCTTTGCAGCAGCGAAATGTCCAAACTCATGTACAAAGACTAAAATGCCGATAGTTATAATAAAATAAATTATATAATCCATTAGGTCAGTATCTCCTTATTGTAGAGCAATCAATAAAAAATCTGTTTACTGCTTTAGATGATAAAATAATGAAAAGTATTCAAACAAGGCTCTTCACGTAATTCCTGGTTTCTTTATCGCACTCGAAAATAGCATTCAAATCGGGGGAAATATGATTCTCCATTTTTTCCAATGCCATTGAAATATAGTTAGGAATAGCCGGGAAGTTTATTTTTCCTTTAAGAAATTTTTCTACCGCAACTTCATTAGCCGCATTCAGCACGCAAGGAGCCGTTCCGCCTTCAGTTAGAACCCTGTATGCTAAGCTTAAGCATTCATACTTATCAAAGTCGGGTTCAAAAAAAGTAAGAGTTCCTATCTTCGGCAGGCTCGTTGCCGGAAAATCACTTTGCCTCCGTTCGGGGTAAGTTAGTGCATATTGAATCGGCAATTTCATATCGGGCAAACCTAACTGTGCTTTTATGGAGCCGTCAACAAACTCTACCATCGAATGAATTATCGATTCCGGATGAATTACCACTTCTATACTTTCCTTGCCAACACCAAAGAGCCAATGTGCTTCAATTACTTCCAAGCCTTTGTTCATCATGGATGCCGAATCAACAGTTATTTTATTTCCCATCTTCCAGTTGGGATGATTAAGCGCTTCCTTAACTGTAACATTCTTTAAGTCTTCCTTATTTTTATTAAGGAAGGGTCCGCCGGAAGCAGTAAGAATAATTTTTTTTATGCTGTCCTTGTTTTCACCCGTAAGGCATTGATAAATAGCGCTGTGCTCGGAATCTACAGGAATAATTTCTGCGCTGTATTTTTTAGCAAGATCGGTGATTAGCTTTCCGGCAGCCACAAGAGTTTCTTTATTGGCAAGAGCGATTCTTTTACCGCGCTTTACGGCTTCGATAGTTGGCGCTAAACCGGCAAATCCTACCATTGCACCGACGAGTATATCGTAGTCTAATTCGGCAGCGGCATGCAGTAATCCTTCTTCACCTGATAGTATTTTGCAATCTCCGGTTAATCTTTTCCTCAATTCTCCGGCAGCCGATTCATTGTTAACAACTACAAGCCTGGGATGGAATTCCTTGATTTGTTTTTCCAGAAGGTTTATTTGCGAGTTTACGGTTAATGCAGTTACTTCAAACTGATCGGGAAGTTTTCTTAATACATTTAGAGTATTTACACCAATAGAACCGGAAGAGCCTAATATTAATACTTTTTTCATGCAACTAATTAAATTTGAGTTCAAAAGTAACTAAGAATGCTCTTCGAATCAATGTAAAATGTTTCGGCAGTTTCGTATTTGGTTCAATTAGGAATATTACGAATATCTATATGAAGGATATGCAATTGCAATCATTCATCGATATAATCCAAATGTGCTTTATTCCTCACGCTCCCAAAAAATTTTGTAAATAGCTTGTCCTTTTAATATGTTGAGCCGTCCCAAATTAAATTCAAATTAGTATTAAAAGGATTCATCTATGAAACTCGTAAAGAATTTTTTCTTAAGTCTTTTATTATTTTTAACAGCGGGGGAAGGATTTGCGTTACCGAGATTTGCCTTAGGGGTCGGCGGCACTTGCATTGACTGCCATGTAAATCCCACCGGCGGCGGTATGCGAAACAGCAGCGGCTGGTCTTACGGCAAAAATGTTCTGCCATTGGTTTCGCCCAGAAAAGAATTTGAGATGAATAATAAAATTGCGGAGAATATCGGACTCGGACTCGACTTTAGAGGGCAGCTTCTTGTGCAAACAACCGACTCAACAACAAAGGCTGATTTCCACCGGATGTCTGCCGCAATTTATACCTCCATTGATTTATCGGAAGAAATCAGCGTCTTTGCGCGTTACGATTTCCTGCAAAGTATTTGGGAAGGGTTTGTTACCGCTCATATTCTTCCGAACAACGGATACATTAAAGGAGGCTCCTTCAAACCGAACTACGGAATCAGAATAGATGACCATACTGCTTATACCCGCGGCGGCGATATGGGAGTTTTATTTTCAACAAGCGGAAAAAGAGGATTGATTTATTCTCCAACTTATGTAGAGCACGGTGTTGAAGTCGGTGCTTATTTATCGGATTTTGCTTTGCTTACGTTAAGCGTCGGAAATCCTGGCAGAAGATTATTCGCGGCTGATCCTTCTTACACAGCAAATCTGCAAATAGGTCATTCGGTGTCAGATGTTTTTAATTTTATAGCAGGAGGTTCTTTTGCAAATTTTAAGGATCCAAGGGGATTTCATCCTGTTACTTTCTCGCAATTGTTTCAGAACGTAAACATGTACGGCGGTTATGCAGGTATAAGTTTTGGACGTTTTACCCTTCTTGCTCAGTACGATATTGCCAAAGATTATGTAAAGACAGATTCCACTGCGAACGCACTAATGGTTGAAGCTTCATACAGAATTATTAAAGGGCTTGATGCTGTAATCAGGTACGACAGATTCGATCCAAACAAGGATGCTGAGAAGGATGATATATCACGATTAATAATAGGCTTTGAATTTTTTCCGTACAGCTTCCTGGAAATTCGTCCTCAATACAGAATTCAAATGGAAGAGCCTAAAGTGAAGAATGATTCTTTTGTAATACACGCGCATATTTATTATTAACTTACCTTATGCAGAGAGACGGGTGTGGAGAGAAGACATCTTTATCTTTTATGGAGATGAAGATTGACAGAAACATTAAGAAGATGTCTTCTCATCACGTCGCGTAAAGTGAGTTAGTAACTCATATTGTGAAGCAGATCGAAGTTATCCTTCCTAACCTAGGCTAACCCATCAACCTTTCTTTGCTTAGCGTCATTATTTATGGTGATGCGGTATTGTTATCGGATTAATATGTCACTCCTAACGGAGTTCGGGGAATTTGGGGATTATCGTATCTACAAATATTTCACTCCTAAAGGAGTGAAATATTTGGTGTAGTTCGTTATTCTTCAAATCCCTCCGGTTATATTTTAATCAGGATTTATCATTTCGTTCTTCACAATTGAATTTCTTTTCCTTTTTCTGCGGCAAAAAGTTTTATTCCGCGAAACACTTTTAAAATCTCTGCTCCAACCCAATCAATTGCATCGGCATCGCCGTGAATGAGAATTACTGTTTCGGGTTTTAATCGTCTTACTATATCCAACAATCCTTCCCGTTTTGAATGAGAGGGAAATCTGAATTGCTTTATAGTACACTTGATTTCCTCTTCAATTCCATCCAAATTTATTCGATCGCCTTTTTGTGCATTTGCTATCATATAACCGGGCGTTGTCTGTTCCATAAATCCCACAGTAAAGATTGCCGATTTACCCTGCTTTATCCATCTTTTTGCCAGCAGGTATGAAGCCGTACCTTTTATCATCATGCCGCTTGGTGCAAGCACAATGCATGGGTGTTTAAAAAAAGCATCGGGATTTTCAACTTCATATAAATCTTTTTTAACAATTGATTTTAATTCAATTTCAGGATCAATCTGATTTACTACATAGCGATTATAATCATAAACCCGGCTTATTTTCGATGCAATACCGCCGGTGTAAATATCGGTCTTCGACAAAGCTCCGTTTTCCATCAGCTTCCAAATAGTTGCAAGAATTTCCTGCATTTTGCCCAATGAGAAAGCAGGAATTAAAATAGAACCACCGCCTGATAAAACCTTATTTGCATGCATTGCAAAATTTCGGGCTTCTTCTTTCCATTCAGGGATGAAAGTTGAATCGGTGCTTCCATAAGTTGTTTCCAAAATTACAGTGTCGGTTTTACCGGCAGGCAGCAAAGCTCGTTTAAGAATCATTTGCTCTTGAAGATTAATATCTCCCGTATAAAAAATTCTTCTGCCGTTCTTTTTAATTAGAATTGATGCCGAACCAATAATATGACCGGCATCGTAAAAGGAAGCCTCGGTTGAATCCCCTTCACTGTGATGATATCCGCGCAGATAAAATCTCTCTTCGTAGGCATGGTAATCTATGGACTGAATAAGCAAATCAATTTCATCGTGAGAATAAATTTTCAAACCGTCGCTTTCGTTTACATGTTCTTTAAGAATCGAGATCGAGTTATGCAGAGTTAATTCAGCTAAAGCTCTTGTTTGAGGGGTAGAAATAATTTTTATATAAGGAAACTTTTGCACTAAAAAAGGGAGAGCACTTAGATGATCGTGATGGGCATGAGAAACTAACACATAGTCAACCGGCAGGCTTTCTATTAAACTGAAATCTGGCAATGCATCCAATCCGTTTTTTTGAGGATGCATACCGCAGTCTAATATCACACCGCATCCGTCAATATTAAGATAGAAGCTGTTGGCGCCGATTTCGCCTGCGCCGCCTAAAGGCAGGAATTTGATCATGATGTTTTTATAATCGTAAAACTTTTGTCAGATAAAATTAACGCTTGCCAATATATTTTCTTTTCGATTTCTATCCAACAGTTAAAAACTCTTCTTATAAAAAAAATGAAAACACTTCCTTTTGAAGCTGTATAAAAAGCATATCTGCCCAAACGAAAATCAAACTCACTCTAATCAGGCTGACCAAGAAGTTCTTTGTAAATTTTTGTGCTTTCGAGACTCTGTGGTGAATGTCCGCAGGACTCATTAGAGAGTTCGATTTTTTTGCGTAAAGTGAATTAGTAATTTATTTACTATCAAAATTCAAAATATTTTTATGATACTTTAAATTTCTTGTAACAATTTAGCCAATCAATTCGTCTCTATAGTGTATATGTTAAAAGACTTTGGGTACAGCCTGGCAGTTAAGCAGCATAAGAACAGAATTTACAGCTATTCTTTTTTTATGCTCGGTAATAAAATGGATGCGGATGATGTAACGCAGGAAGTTCTTATACGGTTATGGCAAAACATGGGAAATTTTAATTTAACAGCTATGAGGGCTTGGGTTATGAAAACTACCCACAACTTGTGCATGGATTATTTAAGGAGACGAAAAACACAACAGCAGCGCAATGTTGAAATAGATGAAGAAACCGCTGAATTAATACCGGCAAATAACAGCGGTGCTAATCCCGACACCGAATTACAAAGAAAGCTGCTGAAAGAAAAATTAAGCGGAGCAATAAATAATCTGCCCGAATCATTAAAAAGTGTTTTCGTTCTTTATGAGATAAACGGGTTAC
>CAZTDB010000168.1:0-5782 GCA_964612385.1 uncultured Ignavibacteriaceae bacterium | reverse complement strand
TAAATTTTGACGAAATAATTAGAATAACGTACCCGTGTATAGTTGATCAGGTTGTTGAAACTGAATCTGATAATGAATTCAGCTCCCATCGCAATTATGAATATAAAAGCTGGGGCTCCGAATAACTCAAAGATTGTGAATAAATACATGATAAATAATTAAAACAAAGGAGTTAATCATGCCAAACTTAGATAGATCAGGTCCCAAAGGCGAAGGTCCATTGACAGGACGCAGAAGAGGACGATGCCGTGATAAAGAATCTTCAACTAAAGAATCAACCGAAAGCGTAGACTTTGTTTACGGACGCGGAAGAGGCGGAAGACCAGGAGGAGGTGGTAGATTCGGCTTCGGCGGGGGTAGAGGACGCAGAGGTAGAGGAAGAGGATTCGGACGCGGTTACGGTAGAAGATTCGAAGATGATTTCCCTAAAAAAGATGAAGAATGAAAATCGCACTCGCAGTTAAAAAGCCCGAACCCGATTCGATTTTGTCCGAAGGATTTGGAAGAAGCCCATATTTATTAATCCATGATACAATTAGTGAAACTGACACAATATTCGCTAATCCATTTATCGTCTCGATGATTGAAACCGGTATTGAGGCATCGCGAATACTTATCGAAAATAATTGTGATGTGTTGATTACAAACAATATAGGAAGACATGCTTTCCAGTTCTTGAAATCCGCAGGTGTGAAGGTATTTTTTTCCCCGGGGATTAATGCTAATAAAGCATTAAAACTTTTTTTAGAAGGTAATCTTAATTCTGTGGAACTCAATGCACCCCGGCATCATAGGAGAAATCGTTATCGAAAAAAATATAAAGGTTACAGTTAAATACATCAAAAAAATTAAAGGGGTATATATGAATCAAAAAATAGCTATTGCAGTTGAAGAGCACGGCAACGGAATGCAAACCGTTGCAGAACATTTTGGAGGATGTTCAAAGTTTAATATTTGCGAGCTTGACGAAAATAAAAATATCGTGAAAGAAGAGGAGGTGTTTAATCCTTTATCCGGCGAGCACAGTGGTAATTGCCAATTACCGGGATTCATTAAACAATTTCATGTGAATACAATAATTGCCGGAAGCATGGGGCAAAAAGCAATAAAGAATTTTCTTAATTCAGGCATTAATGTTATTACTGCACCGGGGCTGTCAGCTAAGCATGCTTTGGATCTTTTTATTCGAGGGGAGCTTAGCGGTTACGAGACATGCAGGCATGAACACAAACACCACCATTAAATTAAAATCAATCGCTGTTTATTTAACCTAATAGGAGAATGAAAATGAAAAGCAAAAACTTAATCGATTTATTAAACAAAAATCTCGCTAACCTGCAAATACTTTATGTAAAGTTTCATAACTACCATTGGAATGTGAAAGGAATGAATTTTAAACCTGTGCATGAAATGACCGAATCATACTTCAATTATATTGCCGAACAGTATGATGATGTTGCAGAAAGAATTGTTCAGCTTGGAGGAAAGCCTCTCTCTTTATTACAGGATTATTTGAATCACACCTCGTTGAATGAAGAAAGTAAAACCGACTTTGATGTGAAGTTTGTATTGAATTCAATTCTTACCGACTTTGAAACGCTTAATAATGAATATAAGGAAATATCAAAAGCCGCAGGAGAAAATGAAGATGTCCCAACCGCAAATATTGCAGACGAAAACACTGCATGGTTAGAAAAGCAATTATGGATGATTAAGGCAAGCATTGGTTGACTAAATTTATGCTGCCGATTCAGAAATTCGATCGGCAGCTTTATTAACAGCATTCTTAGTTTTTATCACGAACAAAGGAAGCGGAAAATTGAATGTTCCAACAAAAATATTTTTTACCAAAGGAGTAGGAAGACATAAAGATTATCTCAGCTCCTTTGAACTTGCACTGCGAAATGCAGGAATAGAAATATGCAATCTTGTTTCGGTAAGCAGCATATTTCCACCGTCGTGTAAACGGGTAAGCAGAGAGGATGGATAGAACAGGCTTGTGGACAACGGTTATTGCTGCTGCAATTTTATTACCATGATTTATCGAATAAAGATTTCTAAATATCATAACGGCATTTAACTTTGTGAAGTAAAAATATTTCATTAATACAATTTGAAAATTTTATCAACATGGAGAACAAACCAATTCAGGATTATTATCCTGACGATGTAGCGCATTGCTATGGATGCGGCAGATTAAATAAACACGGACATCAAATAAAAAGCTATTGGGATGGAAATGAAACCGTAGCACGATTCACTCCTAAATCCTATCACACCGTAATTCCCGGATATGTTTATGGCGGTTTGATTGCTTCTTTGATTGACTGTCATGGTACTGGCACAGCCGCTTTAGCAGCCTATCGTGCAGAGAATAGAAATTATGATACGCTGCCTGCTTTTAGATTTGTTACTGCCTCACTTCATGTCGATTATTTGAAGCCGACACCCCTCGGCGTTGAATTAGAGCTAAAAGGTAAAGTGATAGAATTAAAAGGCAAAAAAGTTATTTCCGAAATTACTGTTACTGCAAAGGGACAAGTAACTGCACGCGGAAGAGTAGTAGCAGTTCAAATGCCCGAGAATATATAGAAACGAAAAGTTGGTGATGGAAACCTTAATTAGTGTTCTGACAGAATCAATAAAAGTAACGTTATTTGTTTTGCTGATGATGATTGCTGTTGATTTCATAAATGTAAAAACAAAAGGTAAACTGGAATCTATACTTCGGACAGGAAACAGATGGAAACAGTATGTAGTTTCATCGCTGCTCGGCTCGGCACCCGGTTGTCTCGGTTCTTTTGCTGGTGTTTCGCTTTACATTCATGGTATGATCAGCTTTGGTGCACTTGCCGGATTGATGGTTGCAACATCCGGCGATGAAGCATTTGTTATGCTCGCAATGATTCCCGAAACAGCAATCATCCTTTTTGCTATTCTTTTTGTGATTGGAATTGCTGCTGGTTATCTAACAGATGTTATCATCAAAAAATATAAAATCCAAACCTGCACTGATTGCGAATTCAAACAATACCATCCCGGTCAGGAAGGATACAGGCATTATTTCAAAGATCATATCTGGACTCACATTATTAAAGGACACCTTATCAGAATATTCCTTTGGACTTTTGGTGCTTTACTCGTTGTAGAATATGCAATGACTTTTGTTGATCTTGAAAGCATAACTTCTGAGTATACTTTTCTGCTTTTAATACTAGGAGTTTTAATCGGATTAATTCCTGAATCAGGTCCACATTTAATTTTTGTGATGCTTTATGCGAAAGGACTTATTCCTTTTTCTGTTCTTTTTGCAAGTTCTGTTGTTCAGGATGGACATGGAATGCTGCCAATGCTTTCATACTCGGTCAAGGATACTATTCTCATCAAATCATTTAACCTTGTAATCGGGCTTTTATTCGGATTTATAATTTTTATGTGTGGGTACTGAGGATTGATAATCATCTCAAACGATAATTTATTCTGCAAGAAATTCGCAAATAGGATATTGCGGCTTTTCAAATGAAACTATGCACAGCGGAAAGACTATAACATGTTTTTCTTGCCTGGATAAAGTTACTATGCTTTAGATGTAATTATAATTTTATTCGTATTTTATTTAAAAATATAGTGTTTATCTTATTGAGTAATTAACCTCAATTACCAACTTTTCCCCTAAAATTAAGCTAATAATTCTTCTTAATAAACATGCTCTCATTTTTGCAATTACTTCTATTAAGGTAGTAAATTAGTATCGTTAAATTCCAAAGGTAAGAGCAAATAACATAAAGGCTTTAAGTTGCTTACACCGGAACAACAAGCAAGAAAAAACATCGATATGCAGCTTAGTCAGGCGGGATGGATTATTCAGAATCTCAAAGATTTTAATCCATCTGCAAGTCTCGGTATAGCTGTGCGAGAATATCCCACCGAATCGGGTTCTGCGGATTATATTCTTTTTGTTGATCGTAAACCTGTCGGAGTTATTGAAGCAAAAAAGGAAGGACACACTCTAAGTCAGGTTCATGATCAGACAACTCGTTATTCTGCTGATAATTTAAAATACATCCGCAAAGATGAAGTGCTTCCTTTTCAATATGAATCAACAGGTAAAGAAACTTATTTTACCGATGCACGCGACCCAATGCCAAGACAAAGAGAAATTTTTCATTTCCATAAACCCGAAACTTTATACAATTGGTCCATAGAAGATAATACTCTTCGTTCAAGATTAATAAACTTACCGGCACTGAGTTCAACAGGATTGCGTGTCTGTCAGTTTAATGCAATAATAAATCTTGAAAAGTCGTTTGCTGAAAACAAACCGCGTGCGCTTGTGCAGATGGCAACAGGTGCGGGGAAAACTTATACTGCTATCACTTCCGTTTATCGTCTATTGAAGTTCGCAAAAGCAAAAAAGATTTTATTTCTTGTCGATACAAGAAATCTCGGCAAGCAGGCAGAGCAGGAATTCCGTGCGTATAAACCAACTGATGACAAAAGATTATTCCCTGAGCTTTATACTATCCAGAGACTTCAATCAAACTTTATCGATCCTTCCGCACAGGTTTGTATCAGCACGATTCAAAGAATGTATTCTATTCTTAAAGGAACAGAGCTGAATGAATCGCTTGAAGATGGATCTCCTTATGAATCAAAAACAATTGATAAACCGGTTGAAGTTGTTTACAATCCAGCAATTCCAATCGAGACATTTGATTTTATTATCATTGATGAATGCCACCGCTCAATTTACAATCTCTGGAAACAGGTTCTCGATTACTTCGATGCTTTTATGATCGGGTTGACTGCCACACCCGATAAACGGACTTATGCTTTCTTCCACGAAAATGTTGTAAGCGAATACACACTCAAGCAGTCAATTGCAGATAAGGTGAATGTTGGCTACGACGTTTACACAATCGAAACAGAAATAACAAAAAGCGGCGCTGCAATAAAAGCAAAGCAGTTTGTGAACCTCAGAAATAAAATGACTCGCAGAAAAGAATGGCGGCAGCTTGAGGATGAAGTTGTTTATGAAGGAAATCAGCTTGACAGGGATATTGTTAATCCAAGCACGATAAGGAATATCATTAAAGAATATAAAAGAGTTTTGCGGGAAGAATTCTTTCCTGAAAGAGACGAGGGGTTCGAGGTTCCTAAAACTTTGATCTTTGCAAAGACTGACAGTCACGCAGAAGATATTGTTCATATCGTCCGTGAAGAGTTTGGTGAAGGAAACGAGTTCTGCAAAAAGATAACTTACAAAGCGGATGAAGAAGATCCCGAAACTATTCTTCAGCGGTTCAGGACAGATTACAATCCGCGTATTGCCGTTACGGTTGATATGATTGCAACAGGAACGGATGTAAAGCCGATTGAAGTTTTAATTTTTATGCGCGACGTCCGTTCGCGAAATTATTTCCAGCAGATGATTGGCAGGGGAACACGTTCATTCAGCAGAGATGATCTTGTTAAAGTTACACCGAGTGCAAAGCTGAAGAAGGAAAGATTTTATATTGTTGATGCTGTGGGAGTTTTCAAATCTGTTAAAGTTGATTATCCTGTAATTGATAAGAAACCTTCCGTGCCGCTTAAAGATTTAATGAAGATGGTTATTCTCCAGCCGGATGAAGATAACTGCACTTCGCTTGCTGCACGCTTAACAAGACTTGATAAACAGATTTCAGAAACCGACAGAGAAAAATTTAAGCATCTCGCCGGCGGAAAAGACATTAACGAAATAGCCAATGATCTTGCAAATATTTATGATCCCGATTACCAA
>CAZTDB010000167.1:0-5791 GCA_964612385.1 uncultured Ignavibacteriaceae bacterium | reverse complement strand
CGGAAGAGAAACACTTGGTGAGTGGAGTTGGGATCTCAATAAGCTGATTGGCAATTTGGGTAATTCATATAAAATTCTTGAATGCAGCATGAAAGCATTTCCTACGGAAGCATTAACTCATACTCATATATCTGCTGCGTTAAAAGCTGTAACTAATAATAACATCACTTACGATCAAATAGATTCTGTAACCGTAACTACTATTGCCCGTGCATGCGATATTCTTTTCGATCCGCACAAGTATAGACCTGAATCCAGAGAAACTGCCGATCATTCACTCCCCTACTGTATTGCGGCGGCATTAGTTGATCATAAAGTTACAACGGAATCTTTCTCGGAAGAAAAGCTAAACGACCCGCGCATTTGGGAAGTGATTGATAAAATTAAAGGAGAAGCTTCAAGTGAATTTGAAAAGATGTTTCCTGAAAAGCAACCTTCCAAAGTTGTAATTAAAACAATGGACGGCAGAGAATTTTCTGAATACCTCGAATACCCCAAAGGAGATCCGCGTGAGCCAATGACTATGGAAGACCTTGATAACAAATTTGAATCGCTATCAGCCGATCTTCTTACACACCTGAGAAGGAAAGAAATTAAAGATGCGGTATTTAATTGCGAGTTAATTACAGCCAAAGAGTTTATGAAGAAGTTAATTGTTTAAACAATATAAAGTGTCAAATAAAATAGTTATATTTATATACGGTAGGTAGATATATGAATAAAAAAATCCTGAGTTGATTGAATCTCTAAAAGATAAATTAAAATCTGAATTTCCAGATTTTAAGAAATTATATCTTTTTGGATCAAGAGCTAAAGGGCATTTTGATCCTGAAAGTGATTACGATATAGTGGTTATTTTT
Source organism: uncultured Ignavibacteriaceae bacterium (assembly GCA_964612385.1). Taxonomy (GTDB): domain Bacteria; phylum Bacteroidota; class Ignavibacteria; order Ignavibacteriales; family Ignavibacteriaceae; genus JAGUYG01. Next base: position 4,931 of record CAZTDB010000167.1, on the reverse strand, counting down.
GAGGATAATAATAGAGAAAAGCGGCTTAAGGTTTACAATATTATTGGTGATTTACAATATACTTTTAATGTTTTCATCGATATAAATATCTTGACAGAAAAAGAATTCAGTTATAATCCTTTTTTTTTGAGGAAGTTACAAAGTATGGATTAGTTTATGAATGACGAAAGAAAAATATTTGATTCCTCCTTATTTGCCATCTATAGTGATGCTTATAAAAATAGGATGCAAGCCGATTATACTACCCTTAGCACAGCTACGAAATCTGAAGTTATAGAAGGTTTAAATGCAGCAAAAAGTTTTATTAATAAAATATCTGATCATATAAATCATTTATTGCGGTAATATTGTAGGAGATATAGAGTGGGGAAACAAACTTTAGCTTCAGCCGGAAAACGAGGTGAAACAATAAGATCTGATTGCTATATTGAACTTGAGCTTAAAAATACCGGCGGAGTAAAAATTAATCTTAACAGCAAAGTGAAATCGATGTACGGCAATTCGATTTTAAGCTTGATTGTAGAGATGTGCCGTTTTTTCAAATTAAAACATGCATCAATTTTAATCGAAGACAGCGGGGCTCTTCCTTTTACTGTTGTTGCCCGATTTGAATTGGCTGTTAAACGAATTTATCCCGAATTAAATAAAGAATATCTGCTGCCCTTTAATAAGAATAATCTTTATGCCATAAAGAAAGACCGGCTCAGAAGAAGCCGACTTTATTTACCAGGTGATGAACCGAAATTTTTTATTAATGCAGGACTTCACTCGCCCGATGGTATCATTCTCGATTTAGAAGACAGCGTAGCCCCTTCAGAAAAAGATGCCGCACGGCTTCTTGTAAGAAATGCTCTTCGAAGTGTTGATTTTTATGGTGCCGAACGAATGGTCAGAATAAATCAACTGCCAAAAGGAATTGAAGATTTGAAATTCGTTGTTCCTCACAACGTTCACGTCATTTTAATTCCTAAGTGCGAATCCGCATCTCAAGTAATCGAAACTAATGAAGAAATTAACCGGCTTAAGAAAGAATTTAAAGTAAATAATGAAATCTTTATTATGCCAATACTCGAAAGTGCACTTGGTATAATAAAAGCTTACAAGATAGCGTCAGCATCAAGTAACGTTTGTGCTTTGGCTATTGGACTTGAAGATTATACCGCCGACCTCGGAACACAGCGAACGCTCGAAGGAAAAGAAAGCTTTTTTGCCCGCTCAGCCTTAATCAATGCGGCTAAAGCGGCGGGTGTTCAAGCTATCGACACAGTATTCTCAGACGTATCTGATATGGAAGGATTGCGACAAAGTGTAATTGAGGCTAAGTCATTAGGATTTGAGGGGAAGGGCTGCATACATCCAAGACAAATTAAAATAGTTCATGAGGCGTTTGCACCTAATTCGGAAGAAATCGAAAGAGCAAAGAAAATTGTCTTGGCATTCGAAGAGGCTGAGAGGAAAGGTCTTGGCGTTGTAGCTCTAGGAAGTAAGATGATTGATCCTCCCGTTGTAAAACGCGCACTACGAACAATTGAATTAGCTTTACTAAATAAATTGATTTCAGATGATTGGAGAAAGGAAGACTTGACGATGAGTGATATGGAATGACAACCATTACTTTTGCACAAAATTAAAAGAGAAAAACTTAATAATTAAATCAAATGAGAAATGAAACTAATTAAAAACGCTGCCGGAAGATTAGTTCCGACAGAAGTAAATGGACAAAAGCAAATTCCTTTTCGAGGAGTAAATAAGTATAAACCATCAGGAGTCAAAGCAAAACCTCCAATCCGGTCTTGTATTGATTATCCATGGGATGGAAATAAAGTAGTTAAAAATTTAAAGGAAGCTTTGATCAAAGCCGGACTAAAAGACGGTATGACAATTTCTACACACCATCACCTCAGGAATGGCGATGCTTTAACGAATATATTATTCGATACAATAAAAAGAATGGGTATCAAAAACATCCGCTGGTTTCCGAGTGCATCATTCCCTGTTCATGAACATCTCATAAAATATCTTGAAGATGGAACTATTCACCATATCGAAGGAAGCATGAACGGTCCTCTCGGAAAATTTGCCTCTGAAGGAAAGATAAATGGTGTAGGAGTACTGCGTTCACATGGCGGTCGTTACCAGGCTGTACAAGATGGTGAGGTTCATATTGATATTGCTGTAATAGCATCTCCCGCTGCGGATGAATTTGGAAATGCTAACGGAGTAACCGGTAAATCGGCGTGCGGATTATTAGGCTTTGCTCTTGCCGATTCAGAATACGCAGATAAAGTAATTGTAGTAACAGATAACCTTGTCTCTTTTCCTTGTGTTCCATGGCAAATTCAAGGCAACAATGTAGATTTTGTAGTTCAAGTTGATTCTTTGGGAGACCCAACGAAAATTGTTTCGGGAACTACGGAAGTTACTAAATCCCCGGATAGATTATTAATTGCAGAATACGTTGCCGATTTTATTGAAGCAACCGGAATAATGAAAAACGGATTCTCACTTCAAGCGGGTGCAGGAGGAACTAATCTTGCATTCGTTCTTTTCTTGAAAGAGAAAATGAAAGCTAAGAGTGTTAAAGCAAGATTCATGCGTGGCGGCAGCACAAAATATCTTGTTGAATTGCTGGAAGAAGGATTAACTGATTATATACTCGACGGACAGACTTTCGATCTTGAAGGCGTGAGAAGCATGCGTGAAAATCCAAACCATGTTAACACCTCCCCTTTCACAAGCTATAATTTTCACGGTAAAGGAAATTTTGCCTCGATGGTAGACGTTGCTGTTTTAGGGGCTACTGAAGTTGATGTTAATTTTAATGCAAACGTGGTTACTCATTCCGACGGCTATTTACTGCATGGTATAGGCGGATGGCAGAATTGTCTTTATTCAAAATGTACGATCCTTGCTATCCCCTCTTTCCGGGATCGAATACCGGTTATCGTTGATGAGGTGACAACTCTTTGCGGACCTGGAGAACTAATCGACGTTATCATTACTGAAAGAGGTATTGCTATAAACCCGTTAAGGAAGGATTTAATGAAGGCTGTCAAGAATTCATCGCTGCCTATAAAAACTCTTCAAAGTATTAAAGCCGAAGTTGATGAAATTTGCGGCGGAACGCCTGCAAAACCTAAATTGAATAAAGAAAAGGTAATTGCTATTGTAAAATGGGTGGATGGAACTGTGCTCGATTCTGTGTTTGAAGTTATACTGTAAAGGTTTTTCATTATTTCGTTTCCTCAAAAAATTTTTTTTGATACCCTGTTAATTATCGTATCTACTGTTTATATATGAATTAGTCTATCAAGTGTTCATCAAAAAAATTACCGGATTATCACTTCCATTAATAACTATTTCAGCACAATATTTGGGTATAATTTACCGCAAATCATTTTATTTTTGACTTAAGAAGATATTTGTATTTATTAGCAGATAAAAACGGTAAGAAAGGAGAGAATCCCATGGGTAAAAGATTATATCGTTCACGTAAAGAAAAAGTTTTAGGCGGTGTTGCCGGAGGTTTAGCCGAATACTTCTCAATCGACCCAACACTTGTTCGAATATTGTTTGTAGTAACAGTGTTTGCCGGAGGTTCCGGTATACTTGCTTACATCATCCTTTGGATTATTATTCCGGAAGAACCTTTAATTTTTGATACTAATGAGGAGAAAGCTGCCGATACTCAAGAACAGGATAAAAAAATGGAGGAGCACTTCCATGCTTTAAATGCTCAACGACAAAAGAGAAGAGTATTTTTCGGTGTTGCGCTGGTAATTCTTGGTATGTTTTTTTTAGCCGATAATCTCATTCCGCACATTGATTTCTTTGATTTATTTCCGATCATATTAATCATTGTTGGAATTGCATTATTAGTCTCATCACGATCTTAAAAATAACTGGATGGTAAAATGAAAAGCAGACACATTTTTTGGGGTATGTTTTTAATTTCCCTCGGATTATTAATTTTTCTGCATAATATCGAGGTGTTGAACATCATCAATTATGATTTAATAAAATTTTGGCCTCTCATCATTATTCTTTGGGGAATTTGTTTAGTAGTGAAAAATGAGTTTGTCAGAAGTCTATTCTCGGGTGTTTTAGCATTATTAATTGCCTTGTTAATTTTTCTTGCTGCCTCTGGATTGGTCAATGTAGCTTCCGGAAATATTTTTATAGGAAAGGATGACGGACTTATTATTTCGGATGAATATGAAGATATCCACTTCTCTATTCCATACGATTCTTCAATCACCACATCAGTGCTTAATATTGATGCAGCCGCCGGTTCATATATTCTTTCGGATACAACTTCTGAGCTTTTTTACGCTCGTGCAGTAGGTTTACCGGATGCATTTAACTTATTAGCTGCTAAGAGCGATAATAACCAAATATTAAACTTTAATATGAAAGGTGGGAAAATTGCATTTAAATCCGGTAAGATTAAAAATAAAGTTGATTTTTATTTGAATCCCAATCCTGCCTGGCGATTGAATCTTTCATTAGGCGCTTCTAAAATTGATTTTGATCTTACACCTTATTATGTAGAAAATATAAATGTAAGTGTAGGAGCTTCTGACTTTTCAATCCTCTTAGGTGATAGAGCAGATACTACTCATCTGAACATTTCAGGAGGGGTTTCAAAAATCAAAATAAGCTTACCTGAAAATACCGGTTGTGAATTAACTACAAACACAACACTTTCGTCAAAAAAGATTCGCTGCTTGCAAAAAGTTAAAACGGGATTGTACCGGTCTGACAATTTTGAAGATTCTCAAAAGAAAATTTTTATTAACTGCGATGTGGGTTTGTCTTCTTTAAGAGTTCAAACAGTCAGTTCCGAATGGTAAGGGTCCGGCGTCTTCTATTTTTCTTTTGAATCTCAGGTTTCCAAAGGAATTTACTCAGATCAACATTGCCGTCTTTGT
>CAZTDB010000166.1:0-5798 GCA_964612385.1 uncultured Ignavibacteriaceae bacterium | reverse complement strand
AGAAACAACTTTCTTAATCCTAATCGCTGCTTTTTTCTCAGTGAGTTTGGGTTTACGTCGCCGCTTATTCTTAGATACTTTGATGTGGGATCGAATACGCTTTTAGCAAAGGCAAATAATTCCTGAGTTGAAGGATTAATGGAAATACTTTTCAATGGTTCAAAACCCGATTCCCCGATTTCACTGCCGGCTCCGGTATTCAGATCAATTGATATAACCCTGCCTTTAGATCCGCTTCCTCTTCCCGTTGAACCGTAGAGAACATTCGGTACCGCCTGTCCCACACGAAAATTTTTCACAATGAAAGGAGTGGTCTTAATGGGATAGCGCGGATCGTTGCTTATGATTGAAATGCCTCCGGTATAATATCCCTTCTCCATTTGAGCGCCGTTAATAGTTACTAATACTTCTTGCGGAATATCGGGACCGGCAAGGCTTCCGGCGCGTGGAATCGTATATAACATATTAGCTCCTTCAACCACTGAGATTTCAATATCGTCAATAAACCAGCCGATGTCTTCGATATACTCATCGCTCTTAAACTTGAATGCAAAATAAACGCCGTCCGTGTTTCCTGATAAATTAGGCAATTCAATCATAACCGTTTCCCATTCATTAGTGTTATGAAGAATTCCATTATCCGAAGTGGCTACTTCTTCAAAGCTTAAGCCGTTATCAATGCTAACATGCACCGATGCGAAATCGTAACCGACTTCCGCTCTCAGATAATAATTGAAAGCGAGGATAATTTTATCCTGCGGCGGAATGCTACTAAAATCAAATGGAGGGCTTACAAGTATTGCTTCGGCATTATTTCTATACCGCAGTGAATCGATATAATTCTTACCGTAATATGCTACTGTCGGTTTACTGTGACCGTCAAGCTGTGCTGCGCCGAGAGTTATTCTTTGCCAATCCTCCGACTTTTCGCCAACTGCAGTAAAGCCGCCGAAATCGCTTTCAAAATCTGTTTGATATAAAACCGAAACTTTTTGAAGCATCGACTCACTAAAAAACTTTGAGAGAATAGTAGTCTTCGACGAAACATTTTTCGCAGGTATGCTCTTTGGTAGATTTGAAGGCGGATAGTTGCTACTGGTTGACAGCGATGGGACGATCTTATATTTCAAATCCATATTCCCTTTGTTAACCAGGTCGAACGTTTTTGAAATTTCTGTTGAAACGGATTGATTGTAAAATTCAAAAGTTCCTAAATTATCAACCGTTAGATTTACTGAAGGAGCTTTAGCCCCTGCGACTGAAAACTCAAACGGCAGATCGATAACAAGTTTGTTTTCGTCGTTAGTGTGAAGTCTGAGTGTACCAAAAACCGAAGCTGCTTCGGATGAATTTCCGGCAAGTAATTTTACTATTGCAGAAGTTCCACCGGAAATTGAGTCATCCGGATTATCAACCGATACACTTAAATTCACATTTTGCGGGAAGAGAAAGTCGAAGAAAATTTCTGCTTCATAAAGAAGAGTCTTATCAAGATCAAGATTAATTAGCTGAAGCTGATACTCTGCTGTTGAGTTTAAAGGAATATCGCCCACGTAAAGCGTATCAGTCCTTTTATCGAGATCAAGCGTATCGTTATTAGCAATAATTAATATTTTGGCATAATCAACCGAATAGTCTATATCGTAACCAATCACTTCAAGCATTCGGAGGTCGTTCATTTTAATAATTTCCCTTGCACCAAAAGCCAGTGTAGGATTCATTATACCAATATTTCTTTCAGCACCAAGAGATGGGGGGCGCTGTGCTGCTTCTCTCCAATGCGGTGCTTGCTGGTTATCTCCTCCCTGTCGTGAAAGCGTTGCAGTGGAAACCTCATACTTTTTAAATCCATCGAAAAAAACCTGTGTTGCTTTATAATATGTAACATTGTTTTCAACTACTTGCACAACCGATGGGGGCGGACCCGGCGTTACAACTCTTTCTGCCGTACTAAAGCCGCTTAGGCTTCCTTCTTCAACGGCTTCGGGGCGCACTCTAAAAAGATCCCACGGATAAAAATAATTATTAGGAGCGCCGGCTGCAGGAAAATTTCCTACTATCGAATTATATCCCAGTGCATGTCCGATTTCATGAGTAACTACTCCGTCGAAATCAATTTTGTTATGATCAATGCCATCGGACGGATCAAAGTCAAAATCGAATGCCGAATTAAATCCTATTGTAGCAATAGAACCGAAGGGAGTTACATTTATATCGGGGTCAATTTCCTGCGGGAAATAGCCTAAGGCTTGAAGATTTATAATTCCGCCGACTAATGTTCCTAAATTCGTTCCTGCCGTAGAGGGGGTTGGAACCGGAATAGCTGAATAAAGATCCTGAAGCTGTGTGTTTCCGGTGTGAAGCTCCTTCAATTTTTGAACAGTTTGTGCAGCTCCAGTTCCGGAAATCTGGTAAACCGCTGAGTTTGTGCTGCCAAGAACGTTAGCACCCCACGGCTGTCCCCAGCAGGTTTCTCCGTAATCGACATCAATTACTACGGTGATATTGGTTCGAATATATCTTTCCCATCTAGCGGCTGCTCTTCTGAAGGATAATAGAGCTTCGGGATTAGCCAATAATTGATCGGTTGCGCGCAGCAAAATTTTTAATCCCCTTACATGGCTTTGCGGGTTTAATGAAGGCACGATCGTATAATTGATATCAACTCGCGGTGGTGCAGAGAATAATTGCATTTCTTCAGGAGTGGCAGCGTCGCATATAATCGTTCCGTCTTTTTCCAACCTGAAGACTAAAACCGGATCGTCGGCAATTTTTTGTATAACATATTCAGCCTTTTGCTGCCCAAAGGATGGTGGAGGAACGATAAACGAAAAAGCAATGATGATTATAGATAAATGAAATAATCCCCTTTTTGAAAATCGGCGAATGAATGCGCTCATTGTTTTGCTCCTATCATTATTAAAACAATTAACTGTCAATTAAAAAAATTTTTTTATTATTAGTACAAACTTTGATGAATAAGTTTATCACTTCCAATTTAAATTATATTATAGATGTCATCTCTCCGCAACAATCTCTTTGTATAACGTTTGTTATCAATGTTTGCGGGGTTTTCTGCCTCGTAAAGTATTTCCTTGATTATTTTGTGATGATGTAAACAACGGAGAATTTTAAAAGTAATATTCAAAAAAAAACATCAATATGCAATGAGCCAATTCAAAAAGATTAAGCTTGTGATTTTGAAAATAGCTCCGCATGAAATACCAGAAATAAAGTTTAGTTCAAATTATTAAATCATCTTCTCATTAATTAGTCGGGCAAAATCTTTTCTAACTACTTCCGATTTTAGTTGATTATTCATCCGGCGCGTTCTATCTTTTTCATAACTATTTAAAGCATTGTGGTAATCCAATGAAATTTATTCCTTCCATATTAAGTTATTTCTTTCAAAAGCAGAGCGCTAAAAGAAACGTAAAGATGCTGCTCAAGTATTTATTGTTTCTTGTTTTTATGGTTACGGTTTACAGCATACTTTTTCATTTTATTATGGATGCCGAAGGAAAGGAATTTAGCTGGATAACGGGATTTTATTGGACTCTTACCGTAATGACTACCCTTGGCTTTGGCGATATTACTTTTACTTCAGATCTCGGTAAGGTTTTTTCTATGTTCGTTATGTTTTCGGGAGTAGTCTTTCTTCTGGTTCTTTTACCCTTCACTTTCATTCAATTTTTTTATGCACCCTGGATTGAAGCGCAGCAGCGAAGCCGGGCACCGCGGGAGCTTCCTCCCGATACGAAAAACCACGTGATAATTACCGGCACCGGACCTGTAAGCTTTAGCCTGATCGAAAAGCTTGCTTCTCATAATTACCAATATTTTATTCTTACCGAAGAGCTTACAAACGCATTTGAATTGTACGACAGCGGCTATAAAGTTGCAGTCGGAAATCTTGACGACCCGGAAACATATAAAAAGATGCGAATCGATAATGCCGCACTTGTAGTAGTTTTAGATACGGATGAACAGAACACCAAGATTGCTTATACCGTAAGGGAATTAAATGAAACAGTACCGATAATTGCAAAGGCAAACTCCGCCGACTCGGTTGACATACTTTATCTTGCCGGATGCAATTATGTTTTAGAGCTTCCGCAAATGCTGGGCGAATCATTAGCAAGAAGAACCATAGGCGGCGATGCAAGAGCTAATGTTATTGGAAGATTCGAACAATTAATAATTGCTGAAGCAATTGCAGCCGGAACTCCTTTGGTTGGAAAAAAAATAAGAGATAGCAAATTAAGAGAAACCTGCGGTGTAAACGTAGTTGGAATTTGGGAGAGAGGTAATTTTATCGTTCCCACCCCGGATACGATAATCAGTCATTCTACAGTTCTGCTGCTTTCGGGCAAGGAAGAAAATTTTGAGCTTTACGACGAGTTATTTTGCATTTATCATGTCTCGGGTGAGCCGGTCCTAATACTCGGAGGCGGAAGAGTAGGCAGAGCCACCGCAAAAGCCCTACAGCAAAAAAATATAGATTTCAGGATAATCGAACGACTGCCCGAGCGCAATATTATTGAGGAAAATACAATCATCGGTCCGGCTTCCGATTTGGAAACTTTAACAAAAGGCGGAATAAAAAAAACCCCTACCGTAATAATTACTACTCACGATGATGCAACAAACATTTATCTTACAATTTACTGTAGAAGGCTTCGCCCGGATGTTCAGATAATCAGCCGCTCCAATCTCGATAGAAATATTTCAACTTTGCATAGAGCCGGTGCCGACCTTGTTATGTCATATTCATCGATTGGGTCAAATTCTATTTTCAACTTTTTGCAGAAGAATAAGGTATTGATGTTTACGGAAGGACTGGACGTTTTTCGATTTAATGTTCCGGGTTCACTTATAAATGTACCTCTGTCAGAATCTAAGATACGTGAGCTAACCGACTGCAACGTTCTTGCGGTAGGAGTTAACGGAGATTTTATATTGAACCCCCGTCCCGATCTTGTGTTGAAAGAAGCGCAAGAGCTTGTTCTTATCGGCAAGATAGAAGCTGAGAATAAATTCTTTAAAGAGTTTGAAGGGTGAAAAGCGGCGATAAATCAGTTATTGAGCGTGCAGATAATTACATAGTTCCTTATAACAACCAGCTTCGAACTTTTTTATTCATCCAGCTAATTATAGATATGGTAACGCCGCCTTCGCTGAAATGATCTTGTTTAAAGTTTCTCATCACTTCTTCAATCTTATCGAACTCTGCTTCGCTTTCGTAATAAAAGAATCTTACCGGCGCATCATAACTGTAGCCGTAATTAAAATTTGGATAAGGTATTTCTGCAATTGGCGAAAATTGAAATTCGGTAATATTTATTACGCTTGAGAGTGTATCTATAAAATCCTGACAGACAAACGAGTTTTGTAAAGAAGTGCCGCAATAGTAAGCGAATGAATTCTTTGGATAACGATAAGCAAAATTAATTGATGGTTTTGTGTTTTGGGTTTCCTTTCCGTCAAGAATTATTAATGAATCGGAAATCAGCAGATTATACTTATCGCTGAAGTTTCTATAAGAAAATTTGATCTCATAAATTCCGTTGAGATGACCGAGCTTAACGCGTCCTGTTGCAGGTCCTAAAGCTGTTAAGCAAACTCCCGGCTTATAGATACCCAGAATGTCGATTACGATGCTTTTTTGCTCAATTTTTGAAATTGCTTTAATACCAAAGTTGAAACATCCGTAGATCTTTTCTGTTTGAAGCTCAACAAACATTTGTGGGGCAGAGACCGCATCATAAGTATCGTATGATTCAATAACTTTGAAAATA
>CAZTDB010000165.1:0-5806 GCA_964612385.1 uncultured Ignavibacteriaceae bacterium | reverse complement strand
CTCACCTGACTGATCAAAAACTATAAAATTAGTTCCGGTTTCAACCAGATTCTCAAGCGTCATTACATTCAAAATCTTTGGAAGATATGTCCGAAGCGACTGTTTCATCGCAGAAAGCAAAATACTTTGCCATCTCTCCATTTTATTTGATTTGGAAATGGTTCTTGCTGTTTCAATAATAATAAAACTCGTTATTCCCAGCTCTGCGGATTTTTCAAGTGCAAATTCAAAACGGCTTGGATTTTTTAATTTAGGAATACAGAAGCAGATATTTTCTTTTTCATTCCGGAAAATTCTTTTTTTAATAATCGAAATCTTCGCCGATTGACTGCCAATATTATCAATTATTCCGTTAAATAATTTTCCTTTGCCGTTTGTAAAGAATACAACATCACCGCTCCGGTGCCGCATAACTTTGATTAAATGAATAAATTCATCACCGTCAATTACAGCAGTGCCATCTCCACTTAATTTATCGGTATAAAAAAGCTCTATGTTAGAAAGAGATTCCAAGATCAAAAATTATTTCGTGGTTGCGGTATTCGTCTAATGCAAATTCAATTCTTAAAATATTATATGGCAGTAAAAGAAGCGTTAGTCCCGCTCCATATCCGGTCAAAAAATCTCGAGAACGTAAAGGATTTCCCCGGAAACGTGTTGCACCGGTGTCGAGAAATAATTGAGCATACAAACCAATGCGGTAAGAAAATAATTCTTTGGGAAGAAGCGGAATATTATCAAAACTAATATGAACATCCTTAAAGATTGGATGAAACAATTCGAGCGAGCTTATATAATAATCATTTCCTTCCTGTTCTGTAGTGAAATGCCCGCGTATTCTTTCGATAAATCCTATGTAAGAATGGTCATAAAAAGGTATCAGTTTCCCGAACGTCATTCTTGAAGTAAATCTCCATTTGGCAGTTAGATCACCAACCAGCTTCCGGTATTCACGAAAATCTACATTCAAGATTTGATAATTAATATCTTCAATCCCCAATCCTTTCATCTCATAGCTTATCCATGCTAAAATTCCTTCCTTTGGATATTGAATTAAATCTCGCGTATCATACATATAAGCTGCACCAATAGAAAACTGCCTGTCAATTCTGCCATTTGAAGCTGATATACCTTTAAGATAAAACGGTGTTTCTACATAACTAAAGCCGATGTTAAAGCTTGCCCTGTGATACACACCAAATCTTTTTCCGAGGACTAAATAGTTGTTGATAAATTTCTGATCAAAAATTTTCCCGTATAAACTATCGGCGATTCTGCTTTTATTCCTTATATCTCTATACATCGTTTCGATGCTGAAAGAAATTGCTTCACTTCTGATTAGATACGGAACATAATAAGCAAGATAAAGAGATGGATCGTATCCTAAAGCTAATCGAGCCCGCAATGTTTCATTTCTTCCTCTAAAATTTCTAATGCTGAAATCCATGCCGTACGAAACCTTATCCCAATCTTTATCTTTTAACTCAATGAATGGGATTGGATAAATATACCAGCTTTCCTCCACCAAAATTACTATTACATTTTTACTTTCAAATTGCAGCGGATAAAGCTCAACACGATTGAAAATACCCAGGCTGTAAATTCTTTCTTTATTGAAGGCCAAAATATTATGATCGATTTCATCGCCTGTTTCAAAAGTTAATTCGCGTAAAATAATATCCTCTTCGGTAATATCGTTTCCAATTATTGTGATGGAATCAACTTTTACTTTTAGTGGGGAAAGCATTTGCGAACTGTCTGAATCCTGAGCAGATACATTTACAGTAAGCAGAAAAGTAAAGAATGCTGTTAGGAATTTTATCATTTAATCAATTGTTTATGTTGAAATAACTTTAATGGTGCGATATCCAAAACATTTACTGAACACAATACATGGTATAAAAACCGGATTTAGTAAAAATGAAAAGGAATAGACCCTGCACAGCGTACACTAATTCGAAAGCTATGCAAATTTTTTTTCGTTCAGACGGAGAAATGAATTACACTATCTCTTCCGAATAATCAGAAATTAAATTACAACTGCAGACGAGATGCCTATCGCCGTATGCATTATTTACTCTACCCACACTTGGCCAAAATTTATTTTGCTTTGTCCAATCTGCAGGGAAAGCAGCTTTCTCTCTGCTGTATGAATGCTTCCACCCGTCAGAAATAACCATGCTTGCGGTATGCGGTGCATTTTTTAATACGTTATCATTTTCATCGGCAAGATGTTCTTCAATCTCCTTAATTTCATTGCGTATCGAAAGCATTGCCTTACAAAAACGATCTAATTCTTTTTTCGATTCGCTCTCAGTCGGTTCCACCATTAATGTACCAGGTACAGGAAATGAAACTGTTGGTGCATGATATCCGTAATCCATCAATCTTTTTGCAATATCTTCAACTTCAATATTAGCAGTGGTTTTAAATTCACGCGTATCGAAGATAAGCTCATGCGCAACTCGCCCATATTTGCCTGTATATAAAACTTTAAAGCTGCCTTCAAGTTTTGCTTTGATGTAGTTTGCATTAATAATTGAAACGATGCTTGCTTTTCTCAAGCCTTTCTCACCCATCATTTTTATATACGCAAGTGAAATAATTAAAATATTCGGACTGCCCCATGGTGCCGAAGAAACTGCAGTTATGCCATTATCCCTGTTAAGCTTAACTATTGGATGATCGGGAAGGAATGGAATCAAATGCTCTGCTACGGCTATCGGCCCTACTCCAGGTCCGCCCCCGCCGTGAGGGATACAAAATGTTTTATGCAAATTCAAATGGCAAACATCGGCACCTATTACTGCCGGGCTGGTTAATCCAACCTGTGCATTTAAGTTCGCTCCATCCATGTAGACCTGCCCGCCGTTCTCATGTACTATAGAACAAATTTCTTTTATTGCTTCTTCGAATACTCCGTGAGTAGAGGGATAAGTGATCATAAGTGCGGCGAGATTTTCTTTATATAATTCGCATTTTTTCCTTAAATCAACTAAATCAACATTTCCAAATTGATCGCAATTCACTACTACAACTTTCATTCCTGCCATTACTGCACTTGCAGGATTAGTTCCGTGTGCTGATGAAGGAATCACTACAATGTTTCGATGCCCTTCATTTCTGCTTTGATGATAAGCCCGAATCACCATCAAGCCGGTAAATTCACCTTGAGCGCCCGAATTTGGCTGTAATGTTACGGCAGGTAAACCCGTTATCGTTGATAAATCCTTTTCAAGCTCTTTGAAAATTTCAAGATATCCTTCTGCTTGGTCTGAGGGTGCGAAGGGATGAATGTCTGTAAACTCTTTCCACGTAATAGCTGCCATTTCAGCAGCCGCATTAAGCTTCATTGTGCATGAACCAAGCGGAATCATTGAATGAGTTAAGGAAAGATCCTTGTTCTCAAGCCGTTTCAGATATCGAAGCATTTCTGTTTCAGAATGATAGGAATTAAAAACATAATGCTGCAAAAATTTACTCGTCCGCATGAACGGCTGAGGAAATTCTATCTTCACACTATCGGCGAAATCAAAAACTTTTTTTCTGTCCAATTTGACACTAAGTGTCTTTTCAAAAGTTGAAAGAATTTCAAAGACATCTTTCAAATCAGTTAATTCATTTAGCGATATTCCGATTGAATTATCTTCAAAATAACGGAAATTAATTTCCAGTTCTAAAGCTGTATTCTTAATGCTTTCAATCAGACTCTCTGCATTATTATCAAATCCGAGATGAAGCGTATCGAAATACAGTTTGTTTGTTTGTCTAACTCCCAACGAAATTAATCCAAACTCTAAAATTTTTGTTAGTTTATGAATTCGTTCGGCAATAGATTTAATTCCTGAAGGTCCATGATAAACTGCATACATTCCAGCCATTATAGCAAGCAGAACCTGTGCAGTACAGATATTGCTCGTAGCTTTTTCACGACGAATATGCTGCTCGCGAGTTTGCAGCGCCATCCGATATGCAAGATTGCCCTGCGAATCAATTGAAGCACCAATTATTCTGCCCGGGATATTTCGTTTGAACTCTTCTTTAGTTGAAAGAAAAGCTGCATGAGGACCTCCAAATCCCATCGGTACACCAAAACGCTGCGAACTTCCTACACAGGCATCAGCACCGAATTCTCCCGGTGGAGTAAGCAATGCAAGACTCAGTAAATCGGCGGCTGCAGCTACATAAATATTCTTAGCCTTTGCTTCCCGGAAAAGATTGAGATAATCATTTACCTCACCCTTGCCGGAAGGATATTGAACTAATAATCCAAAAATATCTTCTGTCAATTCAAAATTATTGTGGTTTCCGATTACTAATTCTACTCCGATAGGATTAGCCCGCGTATTCAGTACTTCAATTGTTTGCGGAAAACAATCTTCAGATACGAAAAATTTGTTTGCATTTTTATTTTTTCTAAGAGAATAAAACATAGACATTACTTCGCCGGCAGCAGTTCCTTCATCTAGCAAAGATGCATTTGCAATCGGTAAGCCGGTTAGGTCGCTAACCATAGTTTGAAAATTCATCAATGCTTCAAGCCTGCCCTGAGATATTTCGGCTTGATAAGGTGTATATTGTGTGTACCAACCGGGGTTTTCAAGAATGTTTCTCTGTATGACAGGCGGGGTTGCGGTAGGATAATATCCCATTCCAATGTAAGTTTTGAATATTTTGTTCTTGCGGGCAATTACCCTGAGCTTTTCGATCAATTCCCATTCGGCGATAGGAACATCAAGGTTCAACTTTTCTTTCAGTCTTATACCTGATGGAAGAGTTTGGCTGATAAGCTCATCTACAGAATACACACCGATAAGATTTAACATTTCGTTAAGCTCGGTGTCATCCGGACCTATGTGTCTATTCATGAATTTATCGGGATAATGATAGGATTTCATCTAAATTATTCTTTCTAATAAGTAAAAATTTGTGTTGAAGTACAATTCAAAATAAAGCAGAAAAAAATATTTTGTCCGGTGAAATTTAACTAATTCCGAACTAAAGATATTTGTCAAATGACTCTTTGAGAAATTTGTACAAAAGTTTCGATTTCCTAATGAGTTATTACATCAGATAAAGTAATAAGGTTTATGTTGTTAGAAGTAAAACTTGTTACTAAGGTTAGAAAGCAGATAAGGTTCGGATTAACTATAGTAAGGAAAACCTTATCAAGTGAATTAACCTTAGTAACAAAGGTATCCCCCAGTTCCTTCAACCTTATCCCTAGATCCTATGGATTATCTTATTATTTGTAAAAACATAAAACTTAAAATCTGAGAGATTATTTCTTAAATACTGAGCATTAAGAACCGAACTTATTGTAATTGATTTGGGGAAATGATTTTTATGACGGATGCCGGCGAACGTGATTTCTAATTTATTTGGAAGCTTCTTCCTTTTTAATCACTGCCAGAGCTGCCTGAGCGGCTTTCTGTTCGGCACTTTTTTTATTTCTTCCCTTGCCTGTACCGTAAGCTCTATCCCCTATTACAGCTTGGACAGTAAATAATCTGTTATGTTGTGGTCCTTCCTCTTTAATAACTAAATAGATCGGATTTTCCAGCCTCTTAGCCTGAGCATATTCTAAAAGCTGGCTTTTAAAATTTTCATCAATTAAATAATCGTTTGCTTTTGAATAAGGTTCAATTAATATTTTTTCTATGAAATTTCTTGCTGCCTCCAAACCACCGTCCAGGTAAACCGCTCCTATTAAGGCTTCCAAAGCATCGCATAGAACAGTTCTTGATCCGTTGGTAAAGGAACTAGAGAGATTTTTACTTACCAAAATATATTTAGATAGATGTAT
>CAZTDB010000164.1:0-5806 GCA_964612385.1 uncultured Ignavibacteriaceae bacterium | reverse complement strand
GTTCGATCATGGGTTCGATCAACATCGCCACCACCATCCTCAACATGCGGGCGCCTTTTTAAATACTAGTTGAGGTAAACTTTCAGTTAGAGATTTTTATTCTTTGTTGAAGGCAGAATTCGGATTAATTCTTATTCACAGTTTTAAAATAAAACTGCCCTATAAAAGGGCAGTTAGTTAATAACAAAAATTATTTCTTTAAATTATTCCCGCTTACCCAATTCGCGGTCAAGGAATAATAATCCATTTGTGTTATCACCGATCATTCTTAATCTTTCTATTATTTTTGTAACAGATGCTTCTTCCTCTACCTGTTCGCTTACGAACCATTGGAGAAAGTTAAATGTAGCGTGGTCTTTTTCGGCAGATGAGAGTTCAACTAAAGAATTTATTGAAGCCGTTACTGCCTGCTCGTGTTTTAGTGTATCGCCGAATACATCCAAAACAGAATTCCACTCGGTTTTAGGGGAGTCCAATTTAGTTAATGTAATTTTTCCGTCACGGTCATGCACATAATCGAAAAATTTTATCGCGTGGGAGTATTCCTCTTCGGATTGTTTTTTCATCCAATTGGCAAAACCCTCATAATTTATTGATTCGAAGAATGCCGACATTGATAAATAAGTATAGGATGAAAATAATTCCATATTAATCTGATCGTTAAGAGCTTTTTGAACTTTATCTTTTAACATAAAATTTACCTCGTTTATTGTTTAAGTGTATTAAGTTTAGATTCTGAAATAAATCTAAGGAAATAGGTTTAAGATTGCAATCTGTTTATATTATTTTACAAGCGTTACAGCTGAAAATCACAAATTCTTAAATTTAATTAATCCACTGCCGTAGCTTGCCATCCATCTGTTACCGACACCGTCAATCGCTATTGAGAATATCCTGTTGTTCTCAAGCTTTGAATTAGACGTATTATACTTTAACCACGGTTTTGTATAGTATGCAATTCCTGCATCGTAGGTTCCGAACCATTTACGATTTTGTGCATCGATGGCTAAAGAACTTACTGAACCGCTTGGTTCTTTTTCGAAGAATAATATTTTAATGCCGTTGAAATAACCGGAACCGCCGTTAGGCAGATAAAGACCGGTAACCGCAAACCACACCAAGCCGTTTTGATCAATCTTAATTGACTGAACCGAGTTGTTTTTGGGTCCTTCTTCGGGAACGGTAAATCTGAATACAGGTCTTATAGTCATTCTATTCGGTGATGTAAACTGAGCGACACCAGCGCCTATCGTTCCTACCCATTTCGTATTATCTCTTTCATCAATAGCAATTGATGTTATACCATTATAAGGCAAACGAGTATTAGAAGTTGTGTACACATTCCACTCACCGTTGTAGTATCTTACCAATCCGTTATCAGTACCTATCCACATGTCATTAATTTGCGTATGTATTGCAATGCAGGTAACCTCGTTGCTTGGTAATCCGGAATTTGAAGTGTTGTAGATATTCCAATTTACATCGTCGTATGAAACTAATCCTGCGTCGGTTCCTATCCATTTAATGTTATTGTGGTCAACGTAGATAAAATTAATCTTATTGCTTGGAAGGGGAGAGTTGTCTTCTGTATAAAGTGTCCAGGTTTTATCATCATATCTGATAAGACCTTCGTCTATAGTGCCTATCCATTTAATGTATCCTTTTTCTATCGCAACATAGCTGAGGTAATCGGATGGTATATCACAATTTTCGGTCTTGTAGTGAATCCATGTTAAAGTATCTTTAAGTATTACCTGCTGGGCATAGTTTGTAAATCCACTTTTAACGGTTGTAGTCAATTTTCCATCCCAATATCCCGGCAATTTAAATCTCAAATTATAGTAACCGGGTGTAAGCTTATCTAATGTAGCAGGTGTATATTTTCCGGTGGATGAATCATTTAAAAATATTAGTGCGGCTGTAGGATGAGAAGTAAGATGAAGCGTACCTTTCATATTTGGATTTGTTGTATAATCAAGGAAAACGGATTTAACCGAATATTCATCAATTTTTACAAATACCGATGTATCCTTAAATAGGTTTAATTTTAAAGTCAGTCTATATTCGATTGGGTCTAGCCATGCAATAGTATCGGGGGTAAGCTGACCGGTATTTTTTCCGTTAATAAATATTCGTGCACCCTGTGGTTTAGAATCAACGTACAATTTACCGCTGTTGGTCGGGTCCGGTTCATCGGGGCTTGTGGAAATTTGCTGTTCACACGAAGAAATAAATAATAAGATTATCCCGCATAAGGCAAAATATATAATTGATCGTTTCATAATTTTTTACGCACTACCTAATATTATTTACGGAATATTTGATTTATAACCAAATGACTGAACGTATTCAGGTTCAACACCTGCACCGCTTTGCTGTTTGATATAAGAAGCAAAAATCCCAAAGCCGCCTTCGATGTTGGTGTAGTCAGCCTGGTCAACGCGAATTGTATAATCGTCAAGATAACCATGCAAGCTTGAATAATACTTCGATAGATTTTCATCGAAGATCAGCAGCTCGAGCACTGCTCCAAGTATTGTATAATCGGATTTATTTGGATCTCCCTCTGAAATTTTATTCATTACATAGTTTAGGGCAGAGTTTGAGAACAAAGCCCGGTTTGTTCTTGAAGGTTTTGGATAAACAGCCGTCCAAACACCGTTTTCTAATACATATTTTGCGGGAACTTCAATAGCCTTTCGAACCCGAACTCCGTTTTCGATTTTATTATAAAAGAGCTGCAACCGCGCTAAATACCAGGTTACGCTTGTAGTACCTTGCCAGATGAACCTGAAATCGGGATTATCTTTTGAAGGAATTCTTTTATCACTGTTAATAAGATCGAACTTAACAGGTTTGGGCAGCTTCGAAAAGCCGCGCAATATTTTTCCGCCGGGAAGCACTGCGCGAATTTCAATTGGGTCGTCTGTTCCCGGATGAAAATCATTATTGTAGTAGAATTTCATAGGAGTTTTATAACGGGAAGTATCTGTTCTTTCTATCGTACTATCATGAAAAAAATATACATCATCTTTATGCCAGATCCGGATATCCGCACCGCTTATGAAAGGATCTTCGGTATTTACATAAGGATCATAACCTTCTACATTATATGTGTGCGCTAATGTAGCCGTTTGAAGGGAAGTATCGCCTCTGATAATGCAATTTAAAATGTAGCGTTCTTTATAGGTTGTTCGCGGGCTGAAGTCTTCTTCACAACCTAAGTTTGTTAATATTAAGAATGATATGGCGCAAAAAATAAAAATGTTTTTCATAATTCAATTCTAATTGTAGCCGTTGGTAGAATAGGAAGCATATTGACTCTTTCGCCGGTATCTCTTTCAAAATAAAAAATGTTTTTTCTGTCATAGGCATTCAGTACGCTGGCGCTTATGGCAACATCTGCAAATAAAAGAGTGAATTTTTTTGTTACGTTCAAATCCAATCGATGATAAGTGGGTAAACGTCCCAAATTTTTGTCTCCAAGAACCGTAAAAGGATTATAATATCCATAAAGCCCTGATGAGTAAAATAAATCGTCAAAATACAGTTTGTCATAAAATCCTTCAATTTGGGTAAAAGGTAAACCGGAATTGAAGAACCAGCTAACGCTTGCCTCCCAGCCGCTTCCGAATATTATTGTCAAATTAGTAGTAACGTTATGGCGAGAATCATATTTAGGATACGATACCCAGCCGTCTATATTTTTATAAGACCAGCTTAGTGAGTAAGAAGCGGTAAATTGGAAAGCTTGTTGTAAATATTGAAGGAAGAATTCTGCACCGTAGGCTTTTCCGCTTCCCTGCACAAAATCACGATCAATATCATCTGCTTTTTTATCATTAATTTCAGCAGTATTCTTCAATATTTTATAATAAGCTTCCGTATCAAATGTTAATCCTTCAAATAATTTGATGCTAAGCCCGCCGACATAATGAATCGCTTCGGGTGCATTTAAATAATCGGGAGTTATCAGCCATGGCTCGAAAAGGGAGATGATTTCATCCTCATTAACGAGAGTTATTAATTCTTGAGTATAAATTCCCCATGCACCTTTTAATGAAATGCCCGGGAAAATATTATAAGTTAAATTAACGCGCGGCTCAAAGAACGAAGCGCTTTTCTTTGCAAGTGAAATAAAGTTAATTCGAGTGCCGATATCAGCTCCAATATCTTCAAATCTTAAAAACCTATATTTCCCGTAAATGCTGAAATGCAAACCTTTATCGCTCGCTGAGGTTTTGTTTCCCTGAAGGTTTTCTAAATTTATTTCGGATTTAAAAGAAGTAAGCTTGTAACCTACTTTAATTTCATCTCTGCTTTCAAAGATGTTAGTAAAATCTGTTCTGAATGTTATATCGCTTACGATATTTTTCTTCGGCTTAACATCGCTTAAATTGGGGCTTACTTCTCCTTCAAAATTACTTATAGATAGGAATGTTTCTGAATAAATAGGAACATCTTCCCACGCTTGAAACCAGGTTGCTCCAAATATATTATTTGTCCAGCGGTAATCGGCTTTCTCCGGATTCTCATTTAACAATCTATCTTGAGAATTGAAGCCATGAAGAGAAAGCTTGGTTAAGCTTGCTGTTCCCGTGCTGCTATAATTAGCTTTCAAGGAGATGTCATGAAATTCAAACGGCGCATCTTTAAAGTTTAAGAATTTCTTTAAAGTATTATTGAATAAGCTGCGCCTTCCGGTTAGTATGAATGAACCGCTTGAACCGATCGGTCCCTCAAATGCGGCTTTACCGGTTAAAAAGCTAAGATTTGCATTAGCAGCATACCGGTTTTTATTTCCGTCCTTTGTTACAAGATTAAGCACCGAAGATAATCTTCCACCGTTTTCGGCAGTGAAACCTCCCTTATAAAATTCAACCGCGTTTATCATCTCAGGATCAATTATGCTAAACAAGCCCAATGCGTGAAAAGGATTATAAACCGCCACGCCGTTAAGCAGCACTAAATTTTGATTACTTCCTCCGCCTCGAACGTAATAACGTGCTGATACATCACCGGTTGTTTGAACCCCGGGTAAAAATTGGATAGACCTGAATATATCGGTTTCAACTCCTTTAGGAAGCATTTCAATCTGACGGATAGTAAGTTTTTGTAATCCAAGATCCGTTTCATTAGGACGCTCGTACTTTTCACCAATTTTTTCTATAGTCTGTAATTCAACCTTACTCGATGAAAGTTCAACAGTAATTTGAGTTACCTGGTTTGCTTTAATTGTTACATTCAAATGTTTTGTTTCGTAACCTAAAAAAGATACTCTAATTGAATAGTCCTTAGCAGGAATTCCGGTGATTGTAAAATTTCCTTTTAAATCTGCCGAAGTTCCCATATTCGTACCTTCAATCAAGATGTTTGAATAGGGCAGGGCTTCGCCGGACTGAGCGTCTACTATGATTCCGCGCAGAGTGCCTCTGCCTTGTGGGAAAACTTGAATAGCTGCAATTAATGAGAAGATGATAGAAAAAAATAACAATGGGAAAATTTTTTTACATTTCATTTGCTGACTAATATTTAGAGAACGGTTAGTATTAAGCTGTTGCAATTCGAAATTATTTGATGATAATTGAAGATATATATTTAGATAAAGTGAAGATCAAGAATTGAGCTTCTTTTACCCCATTTGTATTTGATAAGAAATATTATTTCCGGATCCATTTAACAGAAAGAAGAATTACTATATCACTTGTTTTAAAAATTTACCGGCTCAACTTAAAGTAATTAGATATAATTCTCAAGTGATTATATTAGTCCGTAATGAACTAACCATTGCTTTCCAAATAATTTT
>CAZTDB010000163.1:0-5825 GCA_964612385.1 uncultured Ignavibacteriaceae bacterium | reverse complement strand
AGAAATGGAAGACATATTTATCCTGCAGTAGCTGTTTATAGAATGAGTTCCGCTGATGGTAATTGGCCCGTTTCAGAAATTCTTGCACAAGTTGACTCAACAAGAAAATTCGGTGGGCAGGGACAAACTTTTTATCGAGCACAAAGTATTTATAGTAATCAGAAAGATGTAAGAAATTTATTGACGAGTAATCAGTATGAGTATCCTGCAAATATTCCTCCGATGCCGTGGAAGGATGATATAAAACCAAACTCACCGGAAAACTTAACTTTAAGTGCCTTGGATTCTATTTCAATACTATTAGAGTGGAAAAAACCTTCGACTGCCGCAGACGGAGATACGGCAATTTATTATAACATCTTCATGGATGTAAATTCACCGGTTGATATAACCGATGTTAAAAAGATGATTAAATTTAGATTGGTTAGTGATACAACATTCGTTTATTCATTTCAAAGCCAGCCATCAAACAATTACTATTTTGCAGTTACGGCTTATGATAGAGGATATAATGAAAGCATACCTGCGGAAGCAGCCTACATTGTAACTAACATTGATGAAAGTAAGGTAATCTCTTCCGATTTCTTCCTATATCAAAATTATCCAAATCCTTTCAATCCCTCCACAAAAATAAGATACCGATTACAGGAGGATGGATATACAAGATTATCTGTTCACGATATTTTAGGAAATGAGCTTGATGTTTTAGTGAATGAACTGCAGCGCAAGGGAAATTATGAAGTTAATTTTGAAAATCAGAATTTGGCTTCGGGTTTGTACTTTTACATCTTGCGAAGTGGAAAGTATAACGCATCGAGAAAAATGATCTATTTAAAATGATTTAAAAAGGAGAGGCTGCCGGGTTGTGAGGGACGAAACCCGACAGCTTTAAAGGTGTTAATTTGAGGAAAAATATTATGCTTAATAACTATTTTCTCAAACTTAATTTTGCAATATATGTACCAGAAGAATTTTTTTAATTTTGAGCATTAATAGCAGTTCAACCAGTCTCTTTTCAAGAATATGAGGTCGTAGGTTTCTAATTGATACATTTACTTTGGTGCTTGTCTTTTTAACAAGATTTTGGAAAAAGATTAAGCACTTCTAAAATTGAATTGGGTTAAAATTAAATTGTTCTTCGGTTTAAAAGAGGAACTGTCGAGCTCTTGAGGGCTTAAGAACTCGACAGTTATGAGAGTCATTATTGGAGGGGTGCTATGCTAAATAACTATTTTCTATCTCGTTTATTGTTACCCAACTAACATGCCATCAAGGAATGGTGGATTTTTTGCGTGTTTTTATAATTTTTATTAACTTGTCAAAAAATTTCGGTAATTATTACCGGAAATTTTAGACGAAATTACATGAGCATGAAATTATTTTAATGAATTAATTATGACTGAGGTTAAGCCATGATAATGACCGATTATACAACTGAAATCAACTATGCTGAAGAAATTCTAAAACTTAAAAAAGAGTTAAATGCGGTTATTTTAGCCCATTATTACCAGGAATCCGAAATTCAGGATATAGCTGATTTTGTGGGGGACAGCCTTGAGCTTGCCCGGAAAGCTAAAGAAACAGATGCCGATACAATTGTTTTTTCCGGAGTTCACTTTATGGCTGAAACGGCTAAAATCTTAAATCCAGATAAGCCGGTGATTATTCCTGACTTGGAAGCGGGCTGTTCGTTATCCGATAGCTGTCCCGCTTCGCTCTTCAAAGCTTACAGAGAAAAGCATCCCGATCTTCTGGCAATTACTTATATCAACTGTACAGCCGCCGTAAAAGCATTGAGCGATATCATTTGCACATCGAGCAATGCAGAAAAAATTATTTCACAAATTCCCGGAGATAAACCCATTCTCTTTGCTCCGGATAAAAATTTAGGAAGGTATCTGATTAATAAAACCGGACGAAATATGACACTGTGGGATGGAACTTGTGTAGTTCACGAGACTTTTAGTGAGCGAAAGTTAATAGAATTAAAATTAGAATATCCTAATGCTAAAATAATAGCTCACCCTGAATGCGAAGACCTGGTACTCAAGCGAGCCGATTTCATAGGCTCCACGAGCAAGCTGCTGAAATTTATACAAGAAGATTCTACTGACTCTTATATTGTTGCAACCGAGTCAGGTATAATCCATCAGATGAAAAAGGCAAAACCCGAAAAGAATTTTATACCTGCACCGCCCGATAAAAATTGCAGTTGTAATGAATGTCCTTATATGAAATTGAATACGATGGAAAAGCTTTATCTGTGTATGAAAAATAAAGAGCCTCAAATTCATTTAGATGCGGAGATGATTCGAAAAGCTCTTATTCCGATCGAGCGGATGTTAGCAATGAGTTAAATTTTCTTTAAGATAATTTTGAAAACTGTGCCTTCCCCCGGAATAGAACTTTTTACGAATATTTTACCGCGATGATAAACCTCTATTATTCTTTTAGAGAGACTTAATCCTAAGCCCCATCCCCTGCGCTTGGTGCTGTAACCCGGTCTAAAAATATCTTTTCTTCTTTTTATTTCGATCCCTTTACCGTTATCAAAAACTTCAACTTCAACTTTTTTGCGAAAATCTTTAATTGAAATATCTATCTTTCCCTTATCATGATTAATAGCATCGAGAGCATTTTTTATCAGATTTTCAATTACCCACTCGAACAGCTCGGAGTTTAATTTTGCTTTTGCCTTTTTATCTCCTTGCACTATCAACTCAACATTTTTTCCTGTTTGAGGAAGCCGTCTTTGGAAATACTCCGTAACGTTAACTATTTCGTCGTAAACTACATACTCTTTAATTTCAGGTGCTGAACCTATCTTTGAAAATCTATAAGTAATCTTATTTAGCTTTTCAACATCGCTGCTGATTTCTTCGGAAATGTCAATCACTTTATCAGGTTCGTTATAATTCATTTTCAGCATTTCAAGCCAACCCATCAAACTGGAAATTGGGGTTCCAAATTGGTGTGCAGTTTCCTTAGCCATTCCCACCCAAATGTTACTTTGTTCGCTTCTTTTTATGTTGCTGAATCCTAAGTAGCTTATCAATATAAATAAAGCGGCTATAATTATTTGCAAATAGGGATAATATTTTAATTGATTGATTAAGTCAGAATCGCCGTAGTGAATTTTTTCAAGTATGATTGAATCCTGATATGTAACAACAATCGGATCGTGAACTGCATCCATCTCTTTGATTTTATCGATAAAGAAATTTTCCAATTCCTGTCGGGAAAGCGAGGTATCAAATCTTATATTTCTGATAGATGTTGCATCATTAAGATTTACCTTGTCATCTGCATCGGTAAGGATTAAAGGAAAATCAATCGGTTTAATGATGTTTTCAAAAAGGAAAGTTATATCGGTATCCTCTGCTGAAGAATTAGCAATATATTCAATGCCCTTTGCATAAAGCTGAACTATTTGCCGTTCTTTTTCCTGCAGTTTTTTTACTAAGTGCTGGGTATAATAGAGTGTTCCCCCTGCAATTAAGACGGCAATGAATATTAAAAATATTTTAAAATTAATGGATGCGGGTCCGCCAGACATTTTCATAAATATGCCCCGGTTTAATATCGAAGTTTTTACTGCACAAATTTTAAATCCGTCGTGCGATTAATCAACATAAAAAGTTTGTTTCCGTTTTGGTCCTACCGAAATAATCGTAATATTCATTCCCGCGTGTTCAGAAATGAACTCGAGATATTGTTTGGTATTATCGGGAAGCTCCGAGTAGGACTGACAGGTAGAAATATCTTTTTTCCAGCCCGGTAATGTTTCGTAAATAGGTTTTACTAACATTAGTCTTTCCACGTCGGTCGGAAAAGTTTTAAGTTTCTTGACGTTTAGCTGATAGCTAGTACAAACTTTTATTTCTTCAAATTCACTTAAGACATCAAGCTTAGTGATAGCAACTGAATCGATACCATTAATCATAGCTGAATATCGAACAAGAAAAGCATCAAACCAACCGCATCGGCGAGGGCGTCCGGTGGTAGCACCATATTCGGCACCAATTTTTCTTAGTTTCTCTCCTTCTTCTCCAATTAATTCGGTGGGGAAAGGACCGTTGCCAACTCTTGTTGTATACGCCTTAACTATTCCAATAACCGAATCAATTTTAGTAGGTGGTATCCCGGTACCAGTACAAGCACCTCCTGCGGTGGGATTTGAAGATGTAACGAATGGGTATGTACCATGGTCAACATCTAATAAAGCGCCTTGGGCTCCTTCTAACAAAATGGATTTTCCCCTATCAATTGCTTTATTCAGATATGAGGGAACATCTTTTATATATTGGTCTATTGCTTTATCGAAGTCAAGATATTGTTCAATTATTTCTTCGACATCAATCTCATCGCGCTCGTAGATTTTTCTCAGCAAATTATTCTTCTCTTTAAGGTTCTCTCGAATTTTTTCCTCAAGTGTTTTTTTATTCAGTAAATCAACGATCTTAATACCTTTTCTTGCAAATTTATCAATATAACAGGGACCTATGCCGCGTCCTGTTGTACCTATTTTATTTTCGCCGCTTTCGTGAATCAGGTCTAACAACTTGTGATAAGGCATAATTAAGTGTGCATTTTGGCTTATAAACAACCTGCCTTCAACCTTTATCCCGTTCTTTTCAAGCAGTGCTATTTCATCTAACAAAGCCGTCGGATCGATTACCACACCGTTACCGATCACGCAAATAGTTTTATCTCTGAGTATGCCTGAGGGAATTAAGTGAAGTATATATTGATTCTCTCCTATCATCACGGTATGCCCGGCATTAGCACCGCCTTGATACCTCACCACGATGTCATATTTCTCGCTAAGAATATCTACTATTTTACCTTTGCCTTCATCACCCCATTGGCTTCCAACAAGAACAGATACACTCATAATTTCCCTTTGTATTTTGTGCAGGTCAAATTTAAGCAAAATAAAAACTCCGAATTAAGGCAATCCGGAGTTCCTTTTAGTTACAAATTTAGGAGGTAGTGCTAGAAGCTTTTTACAGCTTCTTCAACAGAATCAAAAGACTCAAAAATGGTTATGAGCTTTGTAATTATGAGCAGGCTTTCAATTTTATCGGTTACCCGCGCTAATTTTAGCTGCCCGTCGGCTTTTTTAACTGTTGTCAGCCCTCCAATCAGCATACCGAGCCCGGAACTGTTCATAAATTTAACGTCAGCAAGATCAATTACTACGTTTTTCTTCCCCTCATCCAAAAGTTTATGGAGCTGCTCGTTAAATGTTTTTGTATCGTCACCGCCCATCACATTTCCCTTTAACTCGATGACAACAGCCCCGTATCTTTCACTCGTTTTTATCTTCATTAATAACTCCTAAAATTTTGTGAGTAATTTAATTAGATGGGCTTATTTATGCAAGTTGCGTTACTTTTGATTGATGAATATTTACGGCTTTTGAAGCTATAATCTTATTCATCATCAATGTAATTATTTAAAGTTTTAAGCGGAACAATTAAAAATAACAGGCGTCTAAAAAATGAGTTTCACAAATAGCAAAAAAACCTTGGAGCAACCTCAAATCATCAATATCAATGACGATTTTTCTTTGATTCAACGCTTTATGGAAGGAGATGAATCGGCATTTAAAACTCTTGTTTACCGGCATAAAGAGAAGGTGAGAAATTTAATTTATGTAACTCTTAGCAGCTCGGAAGTTGTAGATGATATTGCTCAGGAGGTGTTTTTAACCGTGTATAAAAATTTGAAGCGATTCAGGTTTGAATCACAATTTACAACATGGTTGTATAGAATTACGGTTAATAAGTGTAAGGATCATTTGAGGAAACTTAAAATTAGAA
>CAZTDB010000162.1:0-5829 GCA_964612385.1 uncultured Ignavibacteriaceae bacterium | reverse complement strand
CCTGAGGATTTATGCTGAAAATTTTCTGGGCAAATTTTCTTTCGAAATAATTCAATTCATTCATTAGCATGTCATAATCAACGATTGCCCTTTCTTCCTTCGGCAGGGATTTAATTATAGCTTCCCACTTGTCGAGCGCTAACTGTGCAAAATGTTTATGAACAAAATTAAGCTCTTTATAATCGGGTTTTTGAATGAATAGCAATACGACATAAGCCAACACGGCTAAAAATAATATTAACAGCAGAAGTAAAACTTTCTTCATTACAATACCTTTAGATTGTTAGAAAAAGCTGCCAACTCATTTTATA
Organism: uncultured Ignavibacteriaceae bacterium; assembly: GCA_964612385.1. Lineage (GTDB taxonomy): Bacteria > Bacteroidota > Ignavibacteria > Ignavibacteriales > Ignavibacteriaceae > JAGUYG01. The sequence goes on along the minus strand of CAZTDB010000162.1, from coordinate 5,518 downwards.
CAGAGTCAACATTTTGTTAGGTAATATTCATTAGGATCGCCTCAAAGAAAATTTCGGTAACACGGCGTGGTATCTTTCATTAAGCACTAACAAAATTAAGCTGTAGAAATCTCAATTGAAAGCCATTGATAAAAAGTTTAATTATGAACCGATAAAAGGAACTTAGTTAATAAAATGAAAATTAATGCGGGAATTATATAACAAAATTTCAGGAATAAACATTGCTTAGTTTTGTATGACAGCTTATTTTTGCCCAAGCTTATGAAACGAAAAATACTAATATTAACATTCACGATTATTTTTAGTCTCTCAACGACTGCACTGCCTATTGCCATTCACTATTGTTCCATGCTTGAAAAAGCTTCGTTTGAAAAATGCGAGATGCATAACATAAGCAATGAAAATTCCTGCTGCATGGAAGACAATGATTTTGAATTATTTTATGCGAAACAGATTGATGAGTGCTGCAGTGATTATATTGTTGATGAATCTATTAAGGATGAGTTCGTTTCATCTAAAGTCGATCTGAACGAAAAAATACAAATCTCAATTATCATTGTATTAAATAACGAGTTGACTACGAGTTTTAAGCCTGAATTATTTATCAGACTTAACTCCTCTCCCCCTCCCCTTTTTAGCAGTCATATATTTCTCCTGAATTCCGTACTTCTGATTTAATACTCCGCTTATTCTCCTTTAAGAATAACGATTGAAAAATCCAATTGTTGATAATTCGATTTTAGTTCCATAATGGTTACATATATCATCCTGTTCGATTATCTCTGGATTAAAAGAATCGTTAACAATTTTTAACAAAATAATAAAAGAATTAAATAACCATTAGGAGGATTAAAGTCATGAAAAAATTGTTTTTCATAATAGTATTAATAATTGCAGTATTATCCGGAATAACTGAATCAAATATTTACGCCAAACCAAAGAAAGTTGAATTCAAGGTATTCGGCAACTGCGGTATGTGCGAAAGCCGGATAGAAAAAGCGCTTAAAGTAGAAGGCGTTAAATCTGCAGACTGGGATAAAGATACCAAAATTGTTACGGTAATGTTTGATCCGGAAAAAGTTAGTGAAGAACAGATGCATAAAATTATGGCGGAGGTTGGACACGATACCGAAAAATTCCGTGCATCAGATGAAGTTTATTCGAAGCTGCCGGGTTGCTGTAAGTATGAAAGAGCAGAAACAAAGGCAAATGGCATACAGAAAGATGAAAGTCATAAACACTAAAAGCAACCGCATGAATGCATGATTGCATGAATGCATGATTGCATGAATGCATGCAGTCATCCAAACATGCAGCTATGCAAATGAAATCTTTTAATGGTTTATAATTTATGTTAAACTCAATTATAAAATACTTTCTTGAAAACAAGCTTGTCACCGTTCTTCTGCTGCTTCTTTTTGTTGGCTGGGGAATTGCGACCGCACCGTTTAATTGGAAGCTCGATTTTATTCCGCGCGATCCGGTTCCTGTTGATGCAATACCCGACATTGGCGAAAATCAGCAAATTGTTTTTACCGAGTGGATGGGGCGCAGTCCGCAGGATGTTGAAGACCAGATCACTTATCCTCTCACAACTTCATTGCTCGGTTTGCCCGGTGTAAAAAGCATACGGAGTACTTCAATGTTCGGCTTTTCAAGCATATACATAATCTTTGATGAGAAAGTTGAGTATTATTGGAGCAGAACACGAGTGCTCGAAAAGCTGAATTCACTTTCACCGGATCTTCTTCCCGAAGGTGTATCCCCAACACTTGGACCCGATGCAACCGCATTGGGACAAATATTCTGGTACACACTTGAAGGACGTGATGAAAAAGGAAATCCTTCCGGCGGCTGGGATTCTCACGAACTGCGAACAATTCAGGATTTTTATGTTCGTTATGCATTAACTGCAGCAGAAGGCGTTTCGGAAGTTGCTTCAATCGGCGGTTTCGTAAAGGAATACCAGGTTGATCTTGATCCCGTTGCAATGAAAGCACACAGCGTAAGCATGATGCAAGTAATGGAAGCAGTTCGTCAAAGCAACCTTGATGTTGGTGCAAACACGGTAGAACTCAATCTAGTTGAATATTATATACGAGGATTGGGTTATGTTAAATCGCTTAACGATATTGAGCAAGCAGTAGTTAAAGTAACTAACAATATCCCAATTCGTATACGTGATATTGCGAGAATAAATTTTGGACCTGCGCCTCGCGGACACAGCGGCTTTCTTGATAAGGGTGGTGTTGAAGCTGTGGGCGGAGTAGTAGTTGCACGCTACGGCGATAATCCGCTAAAAGTAATTCAGGAAGTAAAAGATAAGATTAAAGAAATTTCTCCGGGGCTGCCTTCAAAAAAACTTGCAGATGGAACGGTATCAAAAGTTACTATCGTTCCTTTCTACGATCGCACGCAATTGATTTATGAAACGTTAGGCACTTTGTATGAAGCAATAAGCTTGCAGATTCTCATTACCATCATTGTAATTATAATAATGGTAATGCACTTGCGGGCTTCACTCGTCATTTCGGCTTTACTCCCTATCGCTGTTTTGATGAGCTTTATCATGATGAAATATTTTAATGTCGATGCGAACATCGTAGCACTTTCCGGCATTGCAATTGCGATTGGAACTATGGTTGATTTGGGAATAATCCTTAATGAAAATATTCTTAGGCATAAAGCTGAAGCTCCCGCAGGGCAATCGTTAATAACGACGGTTTATAATGCTTCGACTGAAGTGGCAACTGCTATAATAACGGCAGTATCAACAACAATCGTCAGCTTTTTGCCCGTATTTACTTTACAGGCGGCGGAAGGAAAACTTTTTGGTCCGTTAGCATATACAAAAACCTTTGCGTTAACCGCATCTCTTATCATTACTCTCATTATGATGCCGGCTTTTGCTCATTGGCTTTTTTCAATCAAGCCGGGTAAAAGAAGTATTATTTTATATTTGAACATATTCTTAATTCTATTTGGATTGGCTGCTCTCTGGTGGGTTGCATGGGCTGGTGTTATTTTAATTTTACTCGGCATCAATAATTTGATCCATCGTTTACAAAAGGATGGGAACACTGCCGGTTTATCTATATTCAATAAATTAGAAAACGCTAAGTTACAGCCTTACCTTAACTTAATAGCAAAACATCATGAAGCAATTACGATCGGGATAATTACCTTTGCAGTTTCCTGGCTGCTGGCTGCCGAATGGCTTCCGCTTGGTGTTGAAAATAGTTTATTGTTGAATTTTGTTTTTATTCTGCTAATAATTTTTATCGTACTTGGTGGATTTAAAATATTCATCAGGTTTTATCCGATAATACTTCACTGGTGTCTTGAAAACAAAAATACTTTTTTACTCTTGCCTGCAATAATAGTTCTGCTCGGTTTTAATATCTGGTTAGGATTTGATAAAATTTTTGGATTTATTCCAAAGGGATTTGATACAATAGGTTTGAACATTCGCACTGCTTCAATATGGAGCGGGCTTGCTCATGCATTTCCGGGAATGGGTAAAGAATTTATGCCCTCGTTGGATGAAGGTTCATTTCTGTTGATGCCTACTTCAATGCCTCATTCGGGAGTCGAAGCAAATCTAAGATATATTCAGCAGCTTGATATGCGTGTGCAGGCTATCCCAGAAGTGCAGACTGTGGTGGGGAAGGCAGGCAGAGTTGAAAGCGCTTTAGATCCTGCACCTGTTTCTATGTTTGAAAATATAATTCTTTACAAGAGCAAATATATAACCGATGAAAATGGTTATGCAATCCGTTTCAAAATTGATAAGAACGGTGAATTTATAAGAGATGAAGAAGGAAAGCTCATTTCCGATAAAAGCGGAAAATATTTCAGGCAGTGGCGAGATCATATCAAAAACCCGCAGGATATTTGGAATGAAATTATAAATGCAACTAACAATATCCCCGGCGTTACATCTGCGCCAAAACTTCAGCCGATTGAAACACGTCTTGTAATGCTTCAAACCGGAATGCGTGCACCGATGGGTATTAAAGTATTCGGACCGAATCTGAAAACTATTGAAGAGTTTAGCTTGAAGCTGGAACAATTATTAAAAGAAGTTCCGTCAGTTAAAGCCGAAGCAGTATATGCAGACCGCAGTCTCGGTAAACCGTATCTCGAAATTGATTTAGACCGTGCGGCAATGGTGCGTTATGGATTAAATGTTGGTGAGGTTCAGATGTATGTTGAGACAGCAATCGGCGGAATGCCCCTAACTACAACTGTTGAAGGACGCGAGCGTTTTAACATCCGTGCCCGCTATGCGCGTGAATGGCGCGATGATCCTGAAATGATGAAACGCATTCTCATTCCTGCACCTACAGGACAGCAAATACCGTTGGGTGAAATTGCCGAAATTAATTTTAGGCAGGGACCCGCAATGATACGGGGCGAAAATACTTTTTTAGTCGGATATGTTCTTTTAGATAAACAAGAAGGATTCGCCGAAGTAAACGTAGTTGAAGATGCACAGCGTTTTCTTGAAGCGAAAATTTCTAGCGGTGAATTAATCATTCCTGCAGGAGTAAGCTATAAATTTTCGGGAAGCTATGAGAATCAGATTAGAGCAGAGAAACGCCTCTCTATAATAATTCCTATAGTGCTGGTTGTTATTTTCCTTATACTCTACTTTCAGTTTCGTTCTGTAAGCACTTCGCTGTTTATTTTATCGGCTATTGCACTGGCTTTTGCCGGCGGCTTTATGATGCTGTGGTTTTATAGTCAAAGCTGGTTCATGGACTTTTCAATCTTCGGAACGAATATGCGCGAACTTTTCCAAATGAGAACTTTTAATCTGAGCGTCGCAGTTTGGGTTGGGTTCATTGCACTGTTCGGAATTGCTACCGATGATGGAGTTATAATAGCAACTTACCTCAAACAAAGTTTCAAAAGACTTCAGCCAGAAAATATTGATGAAGTTCGTAACGCTGTTTTAGAAGCGGGGAAAAAACGAGTTCGTCCTTGTTTGATGACAGTTGCCACAACGCTTCTTGCTTTACTTCCGGTGCTTACATCAAGCGGAAGAGGTGCAGATATTATGATACCAATGGCTATCCCTGCTTTTGGTGGAATGACCATAGTGCTGATTACATTGTTTGTCGTTCCGGTACTTTATTCTGCAAGAGAAGAATATTTAATAAAGAAGAGTCAGTAATGAAAGGAAAAAATCAACTCATACGTTCAATTGAGCAGCAAGTGCATGACTGCATAGTTGCATGGCTGCATGGTAATAATAAAAGTTCAAGAGCAAGTTCACGTTCAAGAATAAGTTCAACATCATGCAATCATGTATCCAAGCAATCATATTCAAAAATCAATGCTCCCTTCATCCCCTCGCGGAAGGGGAAATTACCCCCTTATAAAAAGGAAGTTGTCCCATCACTAGAAGAGAAATCATTCGTCTCTAAAAAGGGAGTTGTCCCCTCCTGGGAGGGGCGACCTGTCTCGGCTTGGTTGAGCCAAGACAGAGGGGTGGGTAAAATAATTTCATTTA
>CAZTDB010000161.1:0-5835 GCA_964612385.1 uncultured Ignavibacteriaceae bacterium | reverse complement strand
TTAAGCATTATATCGGGGGCTTATACAACCGGATAGATGAGCATCATGTTTTCCTTCTTTCAGGCGGCTTAGCTTTTTCACTTTTTGTATGCGTTGTTCCGTTCATGCTTATAATTTTTTCAGTCTTAGGAAACATACTCGATTCCGAATCGATGCAATTGCAGTTGAACACCTTAATTGATACGATGATTCCATATTACAAATATGCCGAGTATGTAAAGAAAATAATTTTTACGCGTGTAAACGAAGTAGTGCAGTATAAAAACATTGCCGGTATTCTCGGCGGGTTCGGGCTATTGTTTGCGGCAAGCGGTTTGTTCAGCAGCATGAGAACAATTCTAAGCAAAGTTTACAATGTTGAAATAGAATCAAATGTTCTATTAAGCAAGCTGAAAGATTTTGCTTTTGTGTTGGTCGTAGTTGTTATTTTTTTCTTAACGACTTTTTTGATGCCAATACTCGATCTACTTCGTCAGTTAGGCAATCAATTCGAAGCCTTGGAGTTTTTTCAAGCCGGAGTATTTCAGCACTTTTTCTTTTCGCTTATTTCAATAACTCTCATCTTTATCATATTCACACTACTATACTTCACTATTCCGGTAAAAAAAATCGGCAGAAAAACAATTCTCTTCAGTGCAATGTGGGCTGCAATTCTTTGGGAAGCAGCTAAACAGGCTTTTGGTTACTATATCTATAATTTTGGTACCTTAGGAAGAATTTACGGCACGTATGCCTTAATCGTAGTAGTGGCGTTTTGGATTTATTATACGGCTGTTGTATTCATAATAGGTGCAGAAATGGGACGATTGTACTTCGAACGAAAAACTCAAAAGATAAGCTCCGACAATAATTAATGGAGCATTCCGCCTTTGAGTTAGCTTCGCTTTAAATTTCATATCTCAGAAGAGATTATACTGCAATCCTACTCTGGTCGTTAACACTCTTGGATCATCACCTTGTTTAGTGAATCCTGCACTGACGATCAAATAAATATTATTTTCAATGTAATACCAAAACGACGCATTCAGATTATGATGTACCACAGCATTCTTAAGTGAAGTTTTAGATATACCCAGCCTGTAACCCGAAACGAAATTAATTCGGTTGCTTAACTCATAGATAAAATCCAATCCCGCTCTGACGGTATAATTTTTAAAGAATGATGAATCCATTGGTGTGAAAGCCTCGGCTATAGAATTTATTTGCGTTTGCCAGCTAACCGGGAAAGAAAATCTTCCAAGCAAACTAAGATTGGGATTGCCGGGAGAAGATTTATCAAACGTGGTCATGGGAAATAAAATTCCCGCAGATAAATCCCAGCCGTAATACCTTTGATTCACTCTTTCATTTATAGCGAATAAAACCTGACGCATCCGCAGAATTCCGATCGAACCCACATGTTCACCTTCCAGCAAACCTGATTTGGCAATCTCTTCTTCAATATCATCAAACCAGAAAGTTTCATAAGTATCGCCGTAAATATCTTTATATTCGCTTTCTCGTTCTATGATGTTTGCAATACTAATCATTACAACTTTTGGGAGATAATCTTTTATCACTTCGTCACGCAGCAGATGACTTTCAATTCTAACAGCTTTGGCAAGTGCAGTAGCATTTATATAACGACCGAATCCAAAACCTACGGTTAAATCCGAAGCTATTTGTTTATAAAAATTAGCATGTTCGGCATTGATGCGTGCAAGTGCAAACCAATCTTGATCTTCCCAAATATATTTTCTGAAGCTTGCATCTAAAATTATATCGTGTGTGTATTTATCAAAGTTTTTCCCGCCAACCGCATCTAAATTAATGAACCAAGCCATTGGAAGGGAAGAGTAGAAATTTCGAAAAGTAATATTGCCGTTTGCGAGATTAAATTTAACACTGTCACCGGTCTGCGACCAATTCCATGAACCGTCAAATCTTAAAGTTTTTGCCTGGCTTATCGGTACATCATAATCTGAAACATTCACATTCTGGGCATAAAGCTGAGTTGTTAGAATAAACAGTGTAAGCATTAACTTTTTCATCTTTTCTCCTTTCAGGTGCTGAGTTTGAGAAAAAATAATTTTCCTTGAAGTCAAAATACAAATCTTTACGGCTAAATAACTAATCAATTTTATTTCAATAGGAATTAAATGTTGCTGTCCAAAATAATTCTTAGCGTACATAAAAGTCTTCTCAAAAAAAATATTTTTATTATGGCAATGTTTCGAATACAAAAAATATTCGAATACAAAATTTCCTAATTATGCCTTCTTAAATACGCCTCATAAATAAAATTGAAACGTATTAAAATTTCTAATCCACTTTCTTCATTTCAAAATCAGACCCCCTATTTCATCTCCGACCGAAGGTTCATTATGAAAAGCTTTCGGGGATTTTGATATTGGAGTGATATTATTGTCAAGAAATATCTTGTCCCTAACGAGACATAAGCACATTTATTTTTTCTAAAAATAATAAAAGCTCTTTTAGAGACTAAATATTTCTAATATTATTTGATCACGCCAAAAATTCAGGGTTCTACCTGCGTGGCGGTAAAAAAATAAAAACGACATATAGAACTTTTATTTTGGGCAGATATGGAATTAAAGGTGCTATGTTGTTTAGAGTGGGTAAGATATCCTTTAATAGTTACCTTGAGAAGTAAAATAATTAATTCTCTTAGAAAATAATGTCAATCAAATTTATCTTTTTTAAATTAGCAATTACCGTCAGCTTTAGCTGACGGATAAAGAAATAAAAGAAATCCAGTTCGTCCGTTCGCTGAAGCGAACGGTAAGTGAAAGAAAGAAAATTACACATTATTACTTAAGCTGAAGGTAATTTTTCAACTCACGTTATAATGAAGTTTTCTATATCGAAAACATGTTTTAGTTTAACTACCTAATATGATCGACATAGACCCGAATTAAAAGATAAACAGGGGAAAAAAAATCAAAGCAGATTATAAAAAAAATTTCTTGATTTTTTTGGAAATAAGTTGTATTTTAAATCAGATAAAATAATCTGATTATGACGGTAATATTTTCTAAAAAATGCGAGTATGGTCTGCAGGCGATGTTATATTTAGCTGCAGAGAACTCTGGGGAAGTAGTATCTGCCGAAGCTATAGCTAAAAAGCTGAATATCCCGAAAGAATTTGTCTCTAAGATACTTCAAAGCCTTACGGAAAGCGGCATGGTTTATTCAAAAAAAGGGAAGTCGGGTGGTTTTGCCTTAGCGAAAGATCCGCATAAAATTTATTTGATTGATATAGTTGCTGCAATTGACGGCTTGAGCATCTTCAACAACTGTGTTTTAGGGTTTCCCGAATGTTCACCAGAGCATCCATGTCCTGTTCACGATAAGTGGGGAGAACTAAGAACTAAAGCCTATGAAATGTTAACCGCACAAAATCTTGGAGATTTAAAGGAGAAGGCATTATTGAAGATTAATGCATTATAAAAATTTTTATATTTTAATCAGATAAATATATCCGATTATGATAGTTAAGAAAAAAATAATTAAAAACACAGAAAAGCCTATTCAAAAATACCGCTTCATAATTCAGGCTGCATTTGCTTTGTTGTGCATTTGGATCGGAGTTGAGTTTTATCTGTTCGTGCAATATTTAGAAAGCGGAGGTACTGCATCTTTTTACGAAAGACCTCCGGGAGTCGACGGCTTTTTACCGATCAGTTCCATGATGAGCTTTTATTTGTTCATAACCACCGGTGAAATACACGCTGCACATCCGGCTGGCATGTTCATATTTTTTGCGATAGTTATGATGTCGTTGGTCTTCGGTAAATCCTTCTGCAGTTGGCTGTGTCCGGTGGGCTTTTTATCGGAGCTGATCGGCGATTTCGGAGAAAAAATTTTTAAGCGAAAATTAGTATTGCCAAAATTTCTTGATTATCCCCTGCGAAGCTTGAAATATTTGATGTTAGGGTTTTTGTTTTATGCGGTCTTTTTTCTTATGACCGATATGGCAATACGAGCATTTCTCAACAGCCCGTACAATTCGGTTGCCGATGTAAAGATGTATTACTTTTTTGCAGACATTTCACGCTTTTCATTAATAGTTATCGCCGTTCTCTTCGTCTTATCGATTTTTATAAGAAATTTTTGGTGCCGGTTCTTATGCCCGTATGGAGCGTTGTTAGGAATTTTTTCGATTCTTAGTCCTAATAAAATTAAACGAAATTCTGTAAGCTGCATTGACTGCGGTTTATGCTATAAAGCATGTCCGTCCGCAATCAAAGTTGATAAAGTAAAAACCGTTATCTCTGATGAATGCACGTCCTGCTTAAATTGTATCGATGCATGTCCGGTAGCAGATACGCTTTATGTGCAAACCTTCGTTCCGAAAAAGAAAATAAATAAGAAAGCAATTGCAGTCGGTGTAGTTGGAATCTTTATGGCAATTACCGCCGCCGGAATGCTTAGTGATAATTGGCAGAACGACATTTCGAGAGAGGAATATCTTCAACATTATAAATTGATGAATAGTTACGGTCACCCAACAGGAACAGAGTCGGTAAAAAGATTTAACGAGCAGTCGGTTCAAAAAAATAATAGAACCGAAAACAGAATGGATGAAATTTATAATCGGGGAGAAACTAACCCGGAAGTGAACAAAGATTAATTATGGGACAAGAGTTTTTTGAATAACCATGTTACCTTATACAAAAAGAAATCTATTTGGCAAGTATTGTTATTGCTGTACTTAACACACCCCGCGGCTAAAGCCGCACCCCTCTCGAGAGGGGAGTTTTTAAATTTTATCTTATTGAAAGTTGGTACTCTAACTTTTCCTCCTTTGAGAGGGGATTCTCTAAGTTTTCCCCTCTTGAGAGGGGATTAAGGGGTGTGTTAATAATTGCCCAAAGTTCAAATTAAAATCATACTAACATGACTCAATTAATTGTTAATAAATGGGAGAAAAAAATGAAGAAGCTGAATCATTATTTTATGAGTGTAATGATAATTCTGAGCATGCTTTTTTTTAGTGCATTATCTAGCACTGCCGATGCACATTGCGATGGTATAAATGGTCCGGTTGTGAAAGCGGCAATTAAAGCTCTTGAAACGCAAAACGTTGATCATGTTTTAATCTGGATAAAGAAAGAATATGAGCCGGAGATAAAAACCACATTCAAACAAACTCTGGAAGTTCGAAAACTGAATGAGCAGGCAAAGCAGTTTGCCGATAAGTATTTTTTCGAAACAGTGGTAAGACTGCATCGCAAAGGTGAAAATGCACCTTATGACGGATTGAAGTATGAAGACACTGTCGATCCAATGGTTAAGCTTGCAGATAAAGCTATAGAGGAAAAAGATGCCGAACATTTAATTCATCATCTTTCCGATGTGGTGCAGGGAAAACTTCAGGAATATTTCAACGAGGTAGTTAAATCGAGCAGCTTTGAATCGAATCAAGTTCAAAAAGGAAGAGAATATGTTGAGCGTTATGTTAAATTCATACATGCGGTTGAAAAGACAAGCATGATATTTTCAGATAAAGACAATCATGAACATTTACATTAATTGCTAGTATTTCAAAACTCAACTCTACTAAAGAGAAAAATTTTAAGAATAAAATTAGTAACAAACTAAAAGGAATATTATTATGAACAACAATGAAAATTCTCCGGCACAGCTTGAAAATTTTTCTGCCAAAACTATTGCGGAAATAGTTAAAGAAAATTTTAAAACTGCTGCTGTGTTCGAAAAATACAATCTTGATTTTTGCTGCAGGGGGAACAAACTGTTAGATGAAGCCTGCAAAGAAAAGGATTTGGACACATCAAAGGTTGTGAATGAATTAGTCGATTTGAAAAACGGCTC
>CAZTDB010000160.1:0-5836 GCA_964612385.1 uncultured Ignavibacteriaceae bacterium | reverse complement strand
TATCCCAATTTATTTTCAAGCTATTATTTAGGAAAAAGTCGAGTACCAAGTCCTGCCCGATGGCTGTGATGATAGAATCGAAGCTAAGTACAAAATCGGAGCCAGGAATTTTGACCGGATGCGGTCTTCCGCTTGAATCGCTTTCCGCTAATTTCATTTTAACGCAATGCAAATTCAAACCCGAATTATTTTTGGAAATTTTTTCTGGAGCAGTTAGTTCAATCAACTCAATGCCTTCATCTAACAAGGCTTCAACTTCTTCTTTATCTGCCGGCATTTCTTTTTTTGTGCGGCGATAAACAACCGTAACTTTTCCATCGCTGCCTATTAATCGATTTGCGGTTCTTGCTGCATCCATTGCAGAATTACCGCCGCCAATAACTGCGACCTTATTTCCAAGATTGTAAGCTTTACCACGAAGTACATCTGCAAGAAAAGTTAGTTGATCATAAACATTTTCATACTCTTCACCTTCGATATTAAGCTTCTTTCCTTTTTGGGCACCAACAGCCAAATAGATAAAATCGAATTTATGCTTAAGCTGATTGAATCTTTGAAAATTAATTTGCTGCGAGTAATGAAATTTAACGCCTAACGCTTCAATATTTTTTATGTCCTGAAAAATTGCTTCTTGTTTTATACGGAATAACGGAATTGCATCTGAGATCATCCCTCCCGCAAAACTTTTCGATTCAAATACTTCAACTTTTAATCTGGCTAAGCGAAGAAAATATGCAGCCGATAAACCAGAAGGACCCGCACCAATTATAGCTGCTTTGCTGCTATCAGTTTGTATTTCCTGAATCTCAAAATTTTTTGAAGCTTTCTCAGAAACGAACCGCTTTATCTCTCTTATAAAAAGCGAATTATCTGTATTCATTCGTGTGCATTTAGTTTGACATAAATGATCGCATACCATGCCGGTTATATTTGGCAGCGGATTTTCGTTTAATATCGATTTATATGCTTTATCAAATTCGCCTCTTGAAGTGTAATACATATACGAGGGAACATCCTGCGTTACGGCGCAGGCTTCGATGCATGGGGCGTGAACACAATCCTGTCGTGTTAATCCTCTATTAGTTTTGATTGAGTCATATTTAAAAAATGTTTTTTTATACTGTTGGTATGAAATAGCTTCTTCGGCATATTTATTAAGATTATCAAGCGCAGCAGCTTTTACTGAAACATTGCTGCCTCTTTTAATAAATTCATCAATGTCCCTGCAATTATTTTCCTTCAGTTTAGCTTTTAGATTGATAAGGTATTGGGGAAGCCGGGAATAGCCACCGGGTTTAAGTAAATCGCTGCACACAGTTACGGGTTTAATTCCGCAGGCAATAACTTTATGAAAATTAAACGCATCTACGCCGGCAGAAAACGATATATCTAGGTTTCCGCTAAAATCATTTTGTAACATTGCGGCTAAATTTATGCTGAGTGGGTGGAGCGCCCTTCCGCTCATATAAACCATCTTTTCTTTTGAGGGAAGAAAACCGGCTGCATTAAGCGACTCAAGTGTATTTGTTAATTTTAAACCGAATTCAACACTATGTTCTGCTGCAAATGCTGTTAGACTTTCGATTATTTTTTTAGCTTCATCAAACTTCAGGTCGTGTTCAAAAGCTTCGTCGGGAATGGAAATATCATATCCAAGATCGTCGTTTAAAATTCTTCTTAACCTCATTGGACCTAAAAGTGTAGGATTCAGCTTCACTGCCGTGTGGAATTTATATTCTTCAATTAAGTGCTTAATTATTTTTTCAATCTCGTCCGGCGGGCAGCCGTGCATTGTTGATAAAGTAACATTGCCGGAAATTTGGTAAGGAATGCCTATATCTTTTATTCTCGGATAAATTTTGCTTAACAATTTCTTTTTCGTTTCAATTTCCTCGCCGGCATTTTTCATCTTTTTCAGGAACCATCTAACTTTTTCACTTTTTATTCCTTTCAGATCGTAACCGACACTAATATTAAAAATAAATCCGTCTTCTCCGGCACTCCATCCGAATTTATCTTTTAGTAAATGAATTAATATCCATGCGTTTAAATATTCGTCAAAGGATTCTTCAATTTTTAATTCCTGGGACCACTCGCAGTTGTAGCCTTCATCTTTCATATCGATGCAAGGTTTTGCCACTTCAATTTCGTCAAGCATTTGAACGGTTTTTAATTCAAGATACCTTGCGCCAAACAGCCATGAGATAATTATGTTCTGGGACATTTGTGTCTGCGGACCGGAAGCAACTCCCAGCGGATTTTCAAGTAATTGATTATACCTCATGATTCTAAATGGATCTTGCTTATCCGGTGAGAAGAATAAGTCTTTATAATAACCGAAAATTCTACTGTGCTTTTCCTCATTTAAAATCCACTTAAGCAATCTATCAATGGGATATGTATAAAGTTTATCGGACATAGTTAACAGTATTTCTAAATTGTTTAATGAAATATGAACATAAGTTGTAATAAAAATAAATGCGCCTCACGGAGTATCGTACTTTCGCTTGAAAAGATATTCAAAAAAATATAGAAATAAAACTTATTAGAGGGGGTTAAGCGAAAGTAACATTGCCGTCCAAAATAATTCTAAGCTTATAAATAATATTAAATCATGTTAAGATTTCTAATCAACTTTCTTAATTTTAAAACCAGACCCGCCATTTCATCCCCGACCGAAGGTTCTTTATGAAAAGCTTTCGGGGATTCTGAGATTACAGAGGTGATATTGTCTAAAAATATCTTATCCCTAGCGGGATAAGGACACATTCATTTTTCTTAAAAGGAAGTAAAAATTCCTTTAGGAACTAAATATTTCAAGAATTACTTAATTACCATAAAAATTCAAGGTTCTGTATGCCTGACGGAGATTAAGCGTACTACATATAGACCTTTTATTTTAAACAGCTATGGCTTAAAGAAAGAATAATGTTCAATTATTTACCGAAGAATTGCATTGCAGCTAAACTGGAGTCTTGAGAAAATAATTCTAATTTTGTCCCCGCTGCCAAAGTTAATTACAAATCATTCATGGGAATATCACATTTGAAAAACAGCATGGTTACATAAAAGTAACACCGAAATTATAAAATGTCGTATTGCATTTGTTATAATTGATAGACATTACTTTATTCCAAATCTTGTCGAATAGTCTGGTCTCCTGGTTTGAAATGATATCAATTTAAAGCAAGAAGACTATTCACAGAAATATCTTCGTCAACATCCTCCCAGTGAATACCGATTCCCCCACCAATCAATCGCCAGTTTTTTCTTTGTTGTTCATTTGCATCTCGTAAACGGGGGAACCACTCCAACGGAGCAGAGATTTCCCTTCCATCAGCCAAAACAACTCTTATTGCATCTGATGTAAAAGACAAATCGATTATCCGCGGTTTAACTTTTACTGCTAAAGTATTCATTCCATCTCTCCTCGAATAAGCTTTTATTTTCGAAAACTAATTTTCTCAAGTCTGTAATTTCGTCGCTTCGAAATCCTTCGGATTCAGCTAACTGTACAGGATTTAGCCAAAATTTGGCGTAACGTTCTGCCTGTTCAATATGTATATAGGGCGGTTCATTCCCTTCACGGCTAAAAAAGAAAAAACGATAGCCTTTTATTCGTATTATTGTTGGCATACGTAAATATACAGTTTTACTAGGAACTTGAAAAGTGCTACAATTATCAACTTACAATACCCATCAAACACAAAAGGGAGCCTGAAAGCTCCCTTGGTTACCTGAAAACCTAAAGTAAAAAGCCTGCTACTTTGTTACCTTAACTGTTTTGGGTGAAACGGTAACAATACCGGTAAACATTCCAATGATAATGTCGATGAATGAATGCTGCGTTTGGATGGTATAATCGGTAGCGTCGCCAGCCATAACATTTGTATCAACATTGTTCAGTGGAACTAATCCCCACAATACATACCATTGCTTTTCTTCAACAGACACACCGGATTTTGCACCGCTGCCTACAACGTGAGTGTGTGTGTAGCAGCCAACGTTATAGAAGACAATTCCGGTTAACATCAGAATTGCAACTGCTTTCTTGAACATATTTCCTCCTTTGGTTTATTGATGATTGGTTAGCTTTATCGATCCAATTGAGGACTCGATAGATTTTAATTCTTCGCTGTAAGCGTTTCTTTGAGTAAGGTAGTCAAACTCAACAAACTTTCCTTTCCCGTTTTCAAATAATAACTTGAATATCACTTGTTCGGGAACCTGAATTAAAAATTGCGTAACTGCGATATTATCTTTTATGTATTCTCCTTTTCTGATCTGCGATGAGTCGTATTTTTCATACAGCAGATTTTCATAAAACCGCAAATTTAAATCGAAGCTGCTCAATTCATTGGGTGCTTTGAAAGAGCCTACACTTAATAGCGACTTTGTAGTTGAGTCAAAGTGAAAGTTTATTGGATCAAATAAAATCATTTGAGCATCCGAGGAAATTGAGGCTTCAACGGTGCTCATAGCATCCTGAAAGCTGCCGCTGACTAATTCCCAATCTTTTGGTGGATGATATTCAACTCCTATCTCATCAATTGTTATTTTGTCTCCTAATGCAGTTGTATCAACGTTAAAACTAATTTCACCGGTCGATTTAGGAGAATCTTGCCGTTGCTCGGAACAAGAATAAAAATACAGCACCGCCGGTACAGCTATAACTATTAAAAAATATTTTGGATTTATTAAGCGAAAAGAAAAGAATATCAAATTCATATTTTATCAATACCCGATATTTACAAAAAACTTAACCGTAATCTCAAGTAAAATTTACTTTTTGAGGGAAGAAGAATCAATAGCTTTACAAGATTTATTTTGATGATCAAACCGGATCGATATGGACATAGACTTTGTTAATATCCGGTAAGCTCAAAATTTGGTTTCTTACCAGCACTCCTATATCGTGTGAATCTTTGGTGGAAGTATTTTTATCGACATCGATATGAATTTCAATGTGAAATTTGTGCCCGACGTAATGAGATTTCAATTCATTTATTCCTTTCACTCCATCGATATTATGTGCCCTGTTGGCAATTTCTAATATTAATTCATCACCGGCAGATTTGCCCATAAGGTAATCAATATTTTCTTTGGCAATTTCATAACCGGATTTGAATATGAACATTGCAATTAATATTCCGGCAATGCCATCCACGTATGGGAAACCAAGTTCAACGCACGCTACTGCAAGTAAAGAAATTGATGAGGCTAATACATCGTTTAAGCTGTCGATTGCGCTCGCTTTCAATCCAGGGCTTTTAAATACTTTTCCGATTCTTGATTGATAACGGGACAAAATTATTTTAATTATTATAGTTGCGGCAAGAACGAGATAAACCGCTAAACTGACATTTACCGGTTGAGGTGAAATTATTCTTTGAATCGATTCTTTAATAATCTCAATCCCCACTATCCCTGCAAATAAAGCTATTATAAATACTGCTAATGGCTGTGCGGCATGATGCCCGAATTGATGATCGGCATCGGGCTTCTTTAATGACACCCTCACACTGTATGTAATTGCAGCCGATGATACAATATCCGTAAGCGAATTTATGGCATCCGAAATTACGGCAATTGAATTAGAAATTAAACCAACGGCTGCTTTTATAAGAAATAGAAATATGTTGGCTAAAAGAGAAAGATTAGCCGCCTTATTTAATATTTGTGCCATGCCGAAAGTTAAAATACTCTTTGAAGAAATAAAATTGCGGTCATCTCATGCCGGTACAGGTTCACTTTTCAATGTGATACAGAAATAAAAATTTTTCTGTCCCAAATTGAAAGAGTAGAAAGGCTGCAATTAAAGTCGTTATATTTGAAT
>CAZTDB010000159.1:0-5844 GCA_964612385.1 uncultured Ignavibacteriaceae bacterium | reverse complement strand
TGTACTGTTTTTAGGAGAGCAAAATCAAGTAGCCGATTTCTTTAATGCAGCACAAGCAGAATTCAAATATCAAATAATTCCGCCGCAAAAATTCTTTCCACTGATTGGAAATTTTCCCCCGCGAATAGTTTATTTAAAGGAAGGAAATATCTTGGGCGATTGGGATCATGATACTTTTAACGAGCATGCTTTCATAGAAAAGATTAAGCAATCGAGATAATTCATTTAACACTAATTACTATAATTGTAACGAAATATTTTATTAGTGCTCATTCGTGTTCCTTAGCGGCTTTCTTTCTCCTGCTATAAAAGTTCGTCGAAAAATTGCCGCATACTCTCGATTTGGTTTAATATTTTTACATTTCGTTACTTAAATTTAGAACATGGATTTTATTTCGGTTGTAATATTATTAGGTGTATTTCAGGGAATTTTCATCGGAATTCTTCTTTTAACCATCAAGCGCGGAAACAAAACCGCAAACCGTTTGCTTGGTGTGTTGATGATTCTTTTCTCTTTTAGTATATCTGGTTTCGAATTACTCCGAACTAATCTCTATGAAAAAGTGCCTTATCTTATCGGCACACCGCCAACCGTTATTTTTCTTTTCGGTCCTTTCTTTTTGATCTATGTTAAGGTGCTGACTAACAAACAATTCAAATTCTATATTAAAGACTTACTGCACCTGATACCTTTTATTTTAATGCTTATTTATCGCCTTCCTTTTTTCCTTAAGCCGGCTGAAGAAAAGTTGATGGTTTTACAGCAGCATGGTGGATCAATGGAAGGATTTGTTGTTCAATTCATACAAATAATTCATCTTTTTACTTACATCTTCTTCGTTAAGAGAGTAATAAAACAGCATGTGGCTAAAATTAAAACGACAATGTCGTCAATAGACAAAATCAACTTACGATGGATAAATATCGGAACAAATGCTTTTATAATAATCTTTGGTATGATGTTGATTTTTACGCTGCTTTACTTTGCAGGCGTAAATTTATACCAGTACTATATGACTATCTTGCCGGTTATGGTTTCACTGACAATAATAATTATCGGTTATTTAGGACTGCAGCAGCCTGTGATCTTTCCCCAGGAAGTAAATAATCAAAAATCTAAGCGATATGAAAAATCAACTCTTTCCGATCAAGCTGCGGATAAATATTTATCAGACCTAATTAATGCCATGGAAATTAAAAAATTATATTTGGACAATTCGCTCACTCTTCAAAAGCTTGCCGATGAATTAGACCTTCCGTCCTATCATCTTTCACAAATAATTAACGAACGGTTGAATCAAAACTTCTTCGATTTCATTAATAGCTATCGGGTAAAAGAGGCGAAGAAATTATTAACCGACCCCAAAGGTGAACTGTTAACAATTCTTGCAGTTGCCGAGGAGGTGGGATTCAATTCTAAGTCGGCTTTTAATGCCGCCTTTAAGAAGAATTCCGGGATGACTCCAACCGAGTTCAAAAAAAATCCCGGCAAAAAATAATTTGGGGTAAAAATTTTCATACAGAATACCGACCGCTAATCAATCGAATATTCCGAATTAAGTTCTGATTCATAAATCAATCCAACTATCTGTGTACTGATTCATAAATCTAAGCGACAAGTCTTTGTTTCAAGTATATCTTTGCGCCGCAATTTTTTTTAATAATATTTATGAACAAGATGGGATTTCTCAATATGAAAAAAATTCTTTTTATTATGCTGATTTCCGGTTCAATAATTTCTCAATTATGGGCGCAGGAACAAACCTTGGTTGAATTCAATAAAATTGAGCACGGTGGTTTTGGAGCCGTCGTTACAAAATATACTAAGATAAATAATGAATTCGGTGTTTTAGTCGGCGGTAGAGGAGGATGGATAATAGACCATTCCTTTATTATCGGCGGAGGCGGCTACGGATTAGCAAATAATATAAAAGGCAATATTCCTGTTGAAGGCAAAAGACGCAGCCTTGCATTCGGTTATGGCGGATTAGAATTAGAATACATCCTTCATTCGGATGCATTAATTCACATGTCTATCTACTCCTTAATAGGCGCAGGCGGCATTAACTATCATTACTATAAAGACAACGATTGGCGTTACGATTGGGACGTTGAAAAAAATACATTTTTTATATGGGAGCCAGCGGTTAATGTTGAAGTAAATGTAACAAGCTTCTTCAGATTACATTTCGGTGCCGGATATCGTGTAATATCAGGCGTTTCGTTTGATGAGCTAAAAAACAGCGATCTTGGAGGACCCTCAGCAAACTTAACATTAAAGTTCGGGAAATTTTAGGCGCTGCGAAATGTACTTCAACGAAGAGAAAATATGTTTGATTACAGGCGCTAATTCCGGTATAGGAAAAGCTGCCGCTGAGGGTTTGGCAAGGCTTGGTGTAAGCTTGATTATTATTGCGCGAAATAAATTCAGAGGGGAAAAGACTCTGTCAGAATTGATTGAAAACACTAATAATAGAAATATAGAATTGTTTATTGCAGATTTGTCATCCCAAAAAGAAATTAAAACTTTAGCCGATCAAATTAAATCTAAGTACAACAGACTTGACATATTAATTAACAACGCCGGTGCTTATTTTTGCAAACGTCATTTAACCGAAGATGGAATCGAAGCCTCATTTGCTGTTAATTATTTGTCAAGATTTCTTCTTACTAATTTATTGTTTGACCTAATCAAAAAAAGCAAGCATGCACGGATAATTAATGTTTCGGGGGAACATCATCGAAGAGGGAAAATAAATTTTGATGATTTAAATTTCAAAAAAAAATATTCCGGTTATGCCGCTGCTGCACAGGCTAAATTAGCCGATGTACTTTTTACTTACGAATTGTCGCAGAGAGTGAAAGGAAATAACATTACGGTAAACTGTTTACACCCGGGAACAGTTTCAAGCCGCTTAATCTATAACGACCCTGATGCCGAGCTAGTTGTAAAATTTTTATATTCAATTTCGTCTTTGTTTATGAAAAGCCCGGAGAAGGGAGCTGAAACCATTCTGTATTTAGCTGCCTCACCCGAAGTAATGAACGTAACCGGCAATTATTTTATAAATAAAAAAACTGCTTTGTCTTCGCCGGATTCTTATAATAAAGAGCTTGCCCAAAAGCTTTGGAAGGTAAGCGAACAACTAACTGAACCATTTATTGTATCTTGAATTATTAAACGAAAAAAAGAGAGAAATATGTTTCGGAATAATCGTATCATTAAAATCACTATTGGCAGCGTGAGTGTTTTATTTATAAGCTTGCTGCTTTCACCGTTCTCTTATACACAAGTGAAGAAATTTACTCTTGAAGAAGCGATTGTATTCGCGCTTAAAAATAACCGCGACGTAATTATTGCGGACATGAATATAAAAAAAGCCGATGCGGCTGTAGATGAAGCATTCGGCTATGCACTACCCTCAGTCGATCTTTCTGCAAGCTTCTCGCACTTTATGGAAAAGCCTAAAATGGCTTTCCCGGATTTTGAAGCCTTGCTCGGTAATGCTACATACAGCATTCTATTTGACGAAAATGTTATACCGAGGGATAACAATAAATTTAAACCTGTAACTACTGCGCTGCAGTCTTTCGTTCAAACAAATAATTATGAAACTCAAGTGCAGGTAACTCAAACACTCTTCAACTCAACTGTGTTCAGAGGCATCGGCGCATCAAAAATATATTCAGATTTGTCGAAAGAAGATTACCACCGTGTAGTATCAAGCACTGTCCTTAATGTTGAGAAGGCTTTTTACGGAGTGCTGTTAACGAAAAAGCTTCTTGAAATTACTACTGCCAGCTATAATAATGCGCTTGAAAATATACGAAATGTAAAAGCGCTGAACGCTCAAGGTTTGGTTTCGGATTTCGATGCACTGCAGGCTGAAGTTCAGGTTGAAAATATTCGTCCGGTTGTGCTTCAAATGGAAAACACGCTTAAAAATGCAAAAGAAGGATTCAAGATGGTATTAGGAATTTCCCCTTCGGAAGAGGTTGACGTGGAAGGTGAATTTATATATCTAAGAGAAGAGGTCCCGGATGAATCGGAAACGATCACAACCGCGTTTCAAAAAAATTACGGATTAAAATCGCTTGAATTGAAAAAGCAGGTTGATGAAGCTTTCATCGACTTAGACCGCTCCGAATATTGGCCCGCGCTTTATGCATTCGGCAATTATTCGTACGCCGGTTCAAGCGATGAATTTAAATTCCAGAATTATTCGTCGGCTATTGTAGGGCTTACATTTTCTATTAATTTATTCAGAGGCGGGCAAACAAAGAATCGCGTACAGCAGTCGACAATTTCTTATTTACAAACAGAGCAGCAGTATTTACAATTAAAAGATTTTATCGCTACCGGTGTTAAATCGAAATTGCTTGAACTTCGCCGTGTAAAAGAATTGCTTGATGCACAGGAAAGGAACGTTCAGCTTGCCGAACGGGCTTATGAAATTGCCGTCGTTAGATATAAAGAAGGCACGGGTAATCAGCTTGAAGTACAGAATGCCGACTTAGCTTTAAGACAGGCTCGAATAAATAAACTACAGATTGTTTACGATTACATTATCGCAAAAGCAGAGCTGAATCAATTGTTGGGCAATGCAAGTCCACAGTCCTTTGAGCGATAATTTTGACGTTTAAAAAAATTAAAATTTTTTGTTATAAAAATAAATAAAGTTACACAGGAGAATAATCCATGACATTAATTAGAAAGAACAAAATCATCGTCTTAATAATATTTATGACGGGTACAATGCTGTTATTGCAAAGCTGCGGAAGCAAAGAGCAGGAAGAAGTAAAGAGCATGGAGCAAATTAGGGAAGAAGAGGGTGTTCCGGTTAAAGTTGAAATACTTACATATAAACCATTTGTTAAAGAGCTGTCTTTTATCTCAAAGCTTCAAGGAATTAAAGAAGCAACGAAGGGAGCGATAATAGGCGGAAAGATAGAAAAAATTAATGCGCGCGTGGGCGATGCAGTAAAAAAAGATCAGGTTATTGTAGAGTTTGACTTGAGCAACCCCGGCAGTATGTACGAACAGGCAAAAGCTGCTTACGAAAACTCAATGAAGACTTATGAAAGAATGAAATCTTTGCTTGAAGCCGGTGAAACGGCTCAAGCAAATTTTGATGCCGTTGAAGCAAAATATCTTGTGGATAAAAGAAATTTCGAAACACAAAAGCAAATGGTTCATATTGAAGCTCCTTTCGGCGGGACAATAGTTGACATAAAAGTAAATGAGGGTGATAATGTAAAAAACGATGTTTACCTCTTTACTGTTGCTCAGCTAAACAGAATGAGAACCAAAATATGGGTTTCGGAAAAGGAAATTAGTCTTCTTAAGAAAGGAATGGTTGCCATTACCGAATTCAATGGTGTGAAATATTACGGCAAAATTACCGAAATCTCATTGAGTGCAGATCCTTATAAACAAGCATTCTATGCTCAGGTTGAATTTGACAATCCCAAAAGAGAATTGAAGAGCGGAGTAACCCTCGATATAAAAATCCGTGTTTACGAAAATCCGAAGGCTTTGATAATCCCGAGAAATTTGGTAATGAATGATGACAAAGGAAGTTATGTGTTTATTGCAAACAACAGCAATGCTGAAAAAAGATACGTTCATAACGGCAGCGACAGCGGAATCTATTACGAAATTTCTTCCGGGCTTAATGAAGGAGATAAGCTAATTGTTCAAGGGCAGGCACTAGTAGAAGACGGCATTAAAATTAAAGTGATTGATTAAGGAGGGGATGAATTATGTTTCTTGCAAAAGTTTCTATAAAACGACCTATAATGACTACGATGGGAATTCTTGTCTTTCTCATCTTCGGCTTAATT
>CAZTDB010000158.1:0-5846 GCA_964612385.1 uncultured Ignavibacteriaceae bacterium | reverse complement strand
CTGCTCCATTTCATTGTAGTGTTCAATAATTTTTCTTCTGCGTGTATTGTATGATTCGCTTTCAAGAACCTGCGGAATTTTTTCTTTTAATAGATTTATTGCGGAATAAATTTCTTGTTTAAATATTTTTGCCTGACCCGCAGCAAAAATGAGCAGCACCGGTCGATCCGGATCTTTAAAATTATTTACATAAGCGTAGTCGTTTAATTTTGGGCTGTCAGACCGGATTGCCTCAAGCATCTTTTTTACAGTTGTTGCTTTACCGGTACCCGATAAGCCGGCAATGTAAATATTATAACCGGGGCTTCGCAAATCCACACCAAGTTTAATTGCTTTTAGCGCTCTTTCCTGTCCCAGTATCCCTTCTATTGGTTCTAACTCGCTTGTAGAGTCAAATTCAAATACACTCGGGTCGCATTTCCATCGTAATTCCTCCGGGGTTAATTCTTTCGGCTTTTTCTTGAATGGCTTTTTCATTTTTTTCCCTGCGGTGCTGTTTATGAATAGAAATTAGTAATCCTTTAATAATAAATGTTGTAATTAATAAACCGGATTACATTCTTAATTGCTTCAGTAAATCTGAACCAACTATCATTTTTGATAACAAAATCTAATTATTATTCAAATGAATATCAAAAGATATATTTTTTCCTATCTGACTTAGGCAAAAATAATCTTATTTATCTTCATGGAATCTCATTACTGTCCGACTGTTTTAATGAATTGTAGCCATTAGTAATTTAAATTCATTGTGTTATATAAAATATTTGCCATGATCGATTGGAATGAAAACTGGGTCTATGCCGATAATAGTGGGTAGTTAAAATCAAACTTGCAATCGGTAAAGGAAACTGTATTAATAATAATCAACACAGAGAAGTGAGTTCTTTTCATTTAAGGCAGCTCCTTAAAGAAATATAATACATTAAAGATAATTGCTAAGTTGAAAAATTACCATTAGCTTAAGTAATAATATTTAATATTCTTTTCCTCACTTACCGTTCGCTTCTCCCGAAGGGATTCCTTTGGAAAGCGAACGGGTAAACGAATCCTCAAAAAAAAGGGGCTTTCCCAAAGGGATCTAGGGATAGTCCTAAACACTTTCTTTCAAAGGGCTATCTAAAAGATCCCTTTGGGAAAGCCCTAATAAGCGTTTTAAACTTCAATTCCGTCGGTTAAAACCGATGGTAAGTGATGTTTGAATAGAAGATGAATTTGGTGTACGAGATTTTATAATTGGACTTATTTTCTTTCTTCTCAGAGAAATTTCCTAATCAGTAGACACGACTATAAACAACTTAGAATCAATTATAACTTACAATAAAATCTGTGATTCTTCTAACCAAGTGAAATGATTTGATTTTTAACCGGACAGTAATGATGGAATCCATCAAGTATTTTTGCAAACAGAAATCGAATAATTTAATCCTTGCATACTCGTACTGCACTTAATAAATTACATACGGTAACAATAGTTTTTAGGTTAGGAAGTATTCGAAGCTTAAAGGGGACGATTGTCTGCGGAGAAATTGAACCGCTCAATTTAATGCAGATGAAGAAAGAAAATGTCAATAAAAAAAATTTATAGTAAATGAACCAAAGGAGTTAATAAATGCGAATCACTATTTTATTAGCGGCATTGTCCCTTTTCTTTTTATTGAATCTAACAATCGAAAACGAAGTTAAGGCGCAAAACGATAAAGTGCGTATAAGCCCTAAGGCTGAAGTAATGCAAGTTGTCGGTTTCACTGAAGTGAGAATTAGTTATAGCCGTCCCGGAGTAAAATCGCGAAAAATTTGGGGCGAGTTAGTTCCGTATAACAATGTATGGCGTTCAGGTGCAAATGAAGCTACAAAAATTACGTTCAGCACTGATGTTATGATTGAAGGGAAAAAGCTTCCTGCCGGAGCTTACAGCTTTTTTGCCATTCCATCTGAAAAAGATTGGACCTTGATTTTCAATAAAACAGCGGATCAATGGGGTGCATTCGAATATAATGAGGTTGAAGATGCGCTTCGGATAACAGTAAAACCGGAAAGAGGTGAAAACGTAGAATGGCTGCATTATACAATCGATAAAACCTCTGATTCATCCGCTGTAGTTAGGTTAGAATGGGAAAAACTAAAAGTACCTTTTAAAGTTGATGTATCATTAAAAAAGAATTAACGTATAAATCTAAACCTTCCCGCAAAAAAGGGAAGGTTTGGAGTATAACAGAAAAATATTGTCGCTTCAATCTCTGATCGCTTTCAACAATTCATCCGTTTTTATTTTTAGCAGGTCGGTGTCTCCTCTGGTTTCAACATTAAGGCGTATAATCGGTTCGGTATTAGACATCCGTAAGTTGAATCTCCAATTACTGTATTCAACACTTAAACCGTCGGTACGATCTATCTTTCCATCAGAATACAATTGCTCGATTTCTTTGATCTTTTCTGCCGGATTTGGAATAGTTGAATTTATCTCGCCGGAACAAGGATAATTTTGTATCATTTCATTTACCAATTCGGATAGCGATTTATTCTCTTCGGACATTAATTGCATAGTAAGCAAAAAAGGAATCATTCCGCTGTCGGAGTAAGCATTCTCTCTAAAATAATGATGCGCGCTCATCTCACCGCCGTAGATGGCATTTACCTCGCGCATCTTTTCTTTTATAAAAGCGTGTCCGCTTACAGATTGAACTGCAATTCCGCCTGCTGCAGAAATAACATCGAAAGTGTTCCAAACGAGACGGGGATCATGTACAATTTTTTCTCCAGGATGATTTTTCAGGATCGATTTAGCTAACAGTCCAACTATATAATAACCTTCTATAAAATTTCCTTTTTCATCAAAGAAGAAGCATCTATCGTAATCTCCATCCCAAGCAACTCCCAAATCAGCATCGTTTTTTAGTACTGCATCAATTGAAGGCTGCCGGTTTTCAATCAATAAAGGATTTGGAACACCGTTTGGAAAATTTGAGTCGGGTTCATGGAAAACCTTTATCATTTTTATCGGGAGATATTTTTCGAGTGCATCTAATGCAGCGCCTGCACAGCCGTTTCCGCTGTTAACTACAACCCTGAAAGGTTTAATTTTATCCGGGTCATAAAATTTTCTGAGATTATTAATGAAGCTGTTCATTATATCTTGCTCAAAAACTTTTCCTTTAGTTTTGCTGGCTTTCCCAAGATCGTTTTGCAGAATCATTTTTTCAATTGTTTTCAAGCCGGATTCGTAGCCAACCGGTACCGATTCTCTTTTAACGAACTTCATACCGTTATATTCGGGTGGATTATGACTTGCAGTAATCATTATTCCTCCGTCGGCATCAAGCGCCGAAGCTGCATAATATACCATTTCAGTACCGCATAAACCTATATTTATCACATTGCAGCCTGCATCGTTTAATCCTTGTATTAAAGAATTTGATATAGCTGCCGAAGATTTTCGTACATCATAGCCTGTAATAAGCTTCTTTGCCTTTAAGTATGAAGCATAGCTTCTGCCAATCTTATATGCCAGGTCTTCATTTAGTTCATCGGGAACTTTGCCGCGTATATCGTAGGCTTTAAAGCAGTTAATTTTATCCATCCGCGAGTCTCCTCTGAAAATAAAAAAAGTAATTTAAGTTTTATTATTCCCTTTTAAGATAACAAATTTATTTATAAATTTTGCCAGCCAATTGGAGGGTAAATAAAAATTTTTTAAGAGAATTTTTTTTCAATTTACTTTTTATACTTAAGTATTTATGTTTCACAGCAAATATTAGAGGGAGTAGGATTATCGCTACTATAGATACTGTTAAATGGCACTTCGCTAAATGCAACAATTCAAAATGCAACTCAATATTTCTGGTGAATCCTGAAGAAACACCCGGAGAGTTGGGTTTTATTTGTCCTGAATGCAGCGCAAAAACAATCACTTCTCATATTGTTCAGTGTTCAAGCTGCAGAACAATATTAAATTTTGTTAGGGCTGCCCCGAATGAAGAGAAGGTTGTTTTCACAGTTCCTAAGTGTTCTCACTGCGTCGGAACCATTGAAGACGAGTGGGAAGTAGAACCATTATATCAGCCAGACTCATATATTTAAGCACTCAGGATATTTCAGAACAAGTGAATTGGGGAATTAGTGGGATGCCATAAATCATTAGATATTTTGCTTTGATATAATCAAAGCCGGTAATGGATTTAACCGAATACTATGATTATTCCTTCCAGGATAAGCGTGAGTACCTGCTATTAATTCCTGCATAAATAAATGATTACATTAATTGTTTTTTTATTATAAACTATCTCATAATATCTATTAACATTCAAATCCAGTGGTAAAAAAATGAACTTCTTATCTACGTACAAAATTAGAATTACCATTATTGGTGCGTTCTTATTTTTCGCCGGGTGTGCGGTTACACAGCAGTCTGGCTTACACTCCTCAGAATCCACCGGGCTTTATAAAGGAATACTGCTTGATACTGTAAAAGCTCAAGAGTTCGATACAGGCAAAATGTGGACTTTCGAATTCCCGCCGCTCGATTACTTTGCCGAAACCTACAACTTTATCCCGACTGAAGATTGGCTTAACGATGTAAGATTAGCTTCTTTAAAATTTGCAAGGTGGTGTTCTGCTTCTTTCATATCAGAGGACGGATTGATTCTAACTAATTATCATTGTTCCGATTTTCGTATACCCAATATCGAACAAGAAAATGAAAGCATCAGAAAATTTGGATTCATCGCCGAAAGCTTAGAAGATGAAAGGAAGGATGAAGGTGTATTTGTTGATCAGCTTGTTTATATGGAAGATGTAACAGATGAAGTGCATGCAGCTATTGCTGCCGGGAAAACAGATGAAGAAAAAAGAGAAAACAAAAACAAAATAATACGACAGCTTAGAAACAAATATCCCGATTCTGGTCTTGTTTATAATGTAGTTTCTCTTTATCAGGGGGGAAGATATTCCTTATACGGATATAAAAGGTATACCGACGTTCGCTTAGTTTTAATGCCCGAATCCGAAGCAGGGCTTTTTGGCGGTGATTATGATAATTACACCTATCCCCGATACTGCCTCGACTTTACACTTTGGAGAGCTTATGACGAGGACGGCAATCCCCTTAAGGTTAATAATTATTTTAAGTGGAGTGAAAACGGTGCACAGCCCAACGAGCCTCTGTTCGTTGTCGGAAATCCGGGCAATACAAGCAAGCTGAAAACTTATTCTCAGCTTGAATTTATGAGAGATTATTCAACAAAAAACCTTGCTTTTATTACAACCGAATTGCAAAACATTTATGCAGAACTGATCGATGAATATCCGGAACGATACGATGAGCTTATAGACAGATTATCCGGTGCAGCAAATGGTGCTAAACGATATCAAGGCATTCTTCGCGGATTGCTAAATCCTTATTACATGGCAAGAAAAAAAGATTTTGAAAATACGCTTAAAGCTGCAGTGCAGTCCAATCCCAAATTGAATGAAAAATACGGCAGTGTCTGGGATAACATTACTTCTACTAGACATGAAATGAGAAAAATTGCCGATGAATATTATGCCTTACTAAGAATACCTCAAATGTCTTCGGAGTACTTTAATATTGCTTATAGGCTTGTAAACCTTGCCAAAGAATTACAACTGCCCGAGGCTGAGAGAAGCGATGCATACAAGAATGACAACCTTGACGGCACGATCGATAAGATATATCCCTCAAGTTTTGATAAACCGTTGAATGATAAAAAATTGAGGATCCATGTAGAATTGCTAAGAGCAAATTTGGGTGAAGAGCATCAGCTTGTAAAGAATTTTATAGGCAGCAGGAAAGCAGATGACGCCGTAAATTATTTATTAGCTAATAC